>JBJEKG010000213.1:0-9592 GCA_051878535.1 Muribaculaceae bacterium | reverse complement strand
GTGATGGTTTGGCCGCCGAAGATGCGGGGCGAGATGAGCCAGTCGTCGTTTTGGATGGCTGAGCCGGAGGCATCAACCGAGGAGAACGCGGCTAACACTTGTTCGCCGGTGTTGGCACGTGCTTCGGGCAGCATGGTCAGGCCGAGGCTGCCGGGGTTGAATACCATGTAGGCGCAGGGTTCGCCGGAGTGTTCGAAGTAGATGTCGGCAAAGCCGTAGGTGTAGCCTTTATCGCCGTCGACCAAGGTGTAGTCGCCGATGTTGTCGATGGAGAAAGCGGTGTAATCCTCGAAGCTGTCGGCCACGCGCAGAGCGTTGGCGGCATCCCAGCTCAGCAGCACGTTCGAGCCGTTGGCCGAGCCGGTGAGGGTGTGTACTTGCGGCACGTCGGGCGCAGTGTACGTGGTGAGCACTTCGCCGGAGGTGTTGTTGGAGAGGTTCACGTCGTCGGCGTACTCAATCTTCACGCTGTAGCGGTGGGTCTTGCCTTCGTCGTCGAGAGTGGAGCTTACGCAGAACTCATACGAGGCGAAGCCGTCAGGGGCGAGGTAGCGGCCGGCTTGGCGGGAGATTTCCTCGCCGTTGCGCAGCAGCACTACGGAGTAGCTTTCGGCCGCATATATGCCCACGTTGTGGACGGTGGCAGCGTAGAATGCCTCCTTGCCGGCTTTGATGCGGGCGGGACCGTTGAAGGTGTACACTTCGAGGTCGTAGGTGATGGCATCGGTGAGCTCAATGAGGTCGATGTTCACATCGTTTTCATAGTCGGCGATGCCGTGGAAGGAGAAGCGCACCCAGGGTTGATTCTTGTAGGGAGTGAGGTCGAGGGTGTACTGATACCAGCCTTCGTAGGCGGTGGGGTCGTCCACGTAGATGGGTTCGGACAGTGCCACGAACGATCCGTCGGGGAGCATCACCTCGGGAATGAGGCGGTCTTGGTAGGGGTCTTCGCCGTAGAGCGCATCCTCGCTGGGGCAGTGGTAGAAGTAGAACGACAGCAGGGGCACGCCGAAGCCGCTGAGGTCGTACTTCGGAGTAATCATGCGGCAAGCGTCGCCCATCGTGGCTTCCGAGGAGGAGAAGGTGGCCAAGCCGCCGTCGCCGTCAACGGGCGAGCAGTAGGGCGAGTAGCCCATGGAGTAGAGGCCCCAGAGCTGGTTCTTGCCTTTGACGATGTGGAGTGTCCACGGGTCGGTGGAGACGGTTTGGTCGGTGAAGGATTCGGCAAACTCAGTGGTGTAGGGGTCGCCGAACACTTGGTCGTCGGTGAGGACATAATCGCTTGAACCGGCGGTGCTTACGGCCCAGATGGCGTAGCGCAGGTAGTGCTGCTTGTCGCTGCCATCGATGCTCGTGTCGGTGAACATATTCTCACCGACAGCGGTGCGGAAGTTCTGGCCGTCGTTACGCAGGATTACGTAGTAGAGCGCGTCGGGATTGATGTAGCCGCCGTGCACGCCGTCGGTGGGTGGGCACCAGGTGAGGCAAGGATGGTTGCCCTCGGCGGTGAATACCACGTCTTCCACTACCATGGGCTCGTCGACGCCTACCCATGCGGAGCACTCGGCCTTGGCGCCGGCTTCGATGGCGTCGTTGTAGGCCACGATGCGGTAGGTGTTGATGCCGTTGACGGGATAGTTGTCAACCCACTCGTAGCGCTGCCCGGGTGTAGGACCTTGGAACACAGCCACTTGGTCGGGGTCGTTGCCGCGGTAGATGGCAATCACCGACAGCGACGAGAGCGTGGCGCCGGACACGGTGGTGGTGGGTGCGGTGAAGGACACGGTGGCTTGCAGAGCGCCCTCGGCGGCGGGAGTTACCACGGCATCGGCCACAGCTGCCGGTGCGGCATCATTGGGCACTTCGTCGATTTTGATGTCGTCGACCAGCAGGTACCAGCTCTTCTTGGAGGAGGTGATATGGAAGCCCACGTAGTAGTTGCCGGTGGTTTCGGCGGTGAACTCGGTGGTGAAGGTCTGGCGTTCCTTGTGGTTGTAAGTGGTGGTGGGGATGATGGCCGACTGGGCGTCGATGGTGTTGCGCGTGCCGGCGGTGACGGTGAGGATTTCGCTTTGGCCGCGGGTCCACATGTCGAATGTCAGACGGTATTTCTTGCCGGCTTCGGTGAGGAAGGCCGGGGTGATGAGCCAGTCGTCGGCATCGTTCTCGGGTGAGTAGCCGTAGATGGCGGCGCCGTTGCCGTCGACGTTGGAGTACTTGAAGTCGAGAGCGTAGAGCCAACTACCCCAGTTGTATTGAGCATCGAAGTCGTTGTTGGCATCGATTACGGTGAAGAGGTCGTAGTCGTCGCGGGTGTCGAAGCCGAAGTGGCACGGCACTGATGTGCCCACGCCGAAGAGGCCCCAGCCGGTGTCGGCCGCGAGGCCTTCGCGGAAGTCGCAATAGGGCACCACGGTGTAGTAGTGGCGGCCGGTGGCTGTGGTGAGGTTGTCGGTGAAGGTGGTGGCGGTCAGTTCACGAGCTACAACCAATCCTTCGGGCTGGCGGATGACGGTGTAGTTGAGCTGCGAGGCGTCGAGGTAGCCGTCGTTGCGGCCGCGGGTGGGCGCGGTCCATGAGATGACGGCGTTGTCGTCCTTGTCGGCGGTGACGGTGAGGTTGCCCACCTCGGCCGGCGCGTCGATGCCCACGTAGGTCGACAGGCCCACGCGCACACCGCTACCGGCGGCGTTGGCCGCGGTGACGGTGAAGTTGTGCACACCTTCTTCCAAGGTGGCGTCCACGGTGACCAATGCGCCGGGAGCTACCTCGGCAGAGAAGGCTTCCGCGCCGTCGATTTTGGCAGTGACAGTCACGTTGGAGGTGAGGGCCGCGCCGCCGTAGGTTGTGGTGGGAGCGTAGAAGGTGAACGAGCCGGAGGCGGCACCGTTGGCGAAGTGTGCTGCCAGCCCGGAGGCGGCTGCCGGAGCGCCGTCGGCTACCGACGGGTCGGGCACGTAGATGCCGGCGAACTCTTCATTGGCGCCGAAGTCGTAGATTTTGGAGGCGGCACCGGTGGTGATGTTCACCTCATACAAGCCGGTGCGGCCGTTGCTGAGGCAGGCGGTCCAATACAGACGGTCGGTCACGGGGTCGAAGGTGGCCGACTGCACGTAGTCGGGTTCCAAGCCCGTCGGGCCGATTTCGGTCACCGAGCCGGTCTCCTTGTTGATGCGGTACAAGGCCGAGCCCATGCCTTTAGAGATGCCGTAGAGGTCGCCGCTGCGGTTACATGCCACGGCGATGAATTGCGGCGTGCGGGCTATCGGGGTCACCAAGCCGGTGGAGGGGTCGACGGTGGAAATCGACGGGTAGAATTTTTCGATGATGCCTTCTTCGATGACCTCTTTGATGTAGCCGGCGGCGAAGATGGTGCCGGTGGTGGGGTCGAAGGTCATGTCGTGGATGATTTGCGACTGGTCGAAATTCTCCTGCATGAATGAGTTAATCACGTGGGTGGTTTCGCCGGTGGCCAGGTCGTGGGTATAGAATGTGGAGAAGGTGTAACCCATCTCGTCGGTATATACGTATGAGTTGAAATAGTACTTGCCATTGCCGTAGCAACCGCCGCCGTTGGCATCCACATTGAAATCCTTAACCAAAGTGGGCTTGCTATATGCCGAGGCCTCGAATGAATACAGTCCGTAGTTGCCCGAGGTTCCGCTCCAATCGGTGGAATAGATTAGCGAGCCATAGATGGTGGTGCCGTCGCCCAACACCCGCAAGGGGGCGGCGGCGCGGCGCGGCTGCGGCATCGCGGTGGATACTTGGTGAAGGTGCGAGCGAGTGGGTGTGCCTAATGGGTGCACATCGGTGCGAATAATCGAGTGAGTGGCGGACGATTCAGTAGGTGTGACCGCCCGACGGTTCGAGCCTACGTATCCGTGGGCCGAACGCTGCTGACCCACGGCCGAGCCGGCCACCATTGCGGCCAGTGCCAAGGTCAGTGCTGATTTCATCAGTGATTTCATTCAGCTTGGTGTTTTTGAGTTAATAATCTACAACTGTAAAAAAGGTGTGTTGATGTCGACACATTATATATAATATTGCGGTCGGCAGATTTGATGCCGAGCCGTGGTGTTAAATGATATTCGTTTAGCTCATGATATTGTACCGATGTCAATTTTTAATTTTATGAATATTGATGGAAATTTGCCACAGATTTGCGACTTGCGCCTGCAAAGTTAAACATAATTTTTAAATTAGCAAGCAAAATTTGCTAAAAACTTTCTTTACACTTGTAAACCATTGGTCGGCAAGTTGTTTCGATTTGTCGGTTTTTCGGCCGAAAGTATTGCAGATTGAAAAATAATTCGTACCTTTGCATATACAATCGGATATAATTCCACGCGAAATCATAATAACTACTAATTTTTATCAATATTATCACAATTGTATGAAGAAATTCTACGCACTGGCTCTCTCCGCCATCATCGCGCTCTCGGCTGTGGCTGCACCCCACGCACAGTTTAGCCGTCAGCTCGCCACCGCTCAGCCGCAGGTTGCCACCTTGCAGCACCCGGTGAACATCTCCTCCGCTGATTCACAGTTCAACAGCGGCAGCTTCCGCGCTCAGCGTCTGCAAAAAATCGCCACCCCCTATCAAGCTGAAATCTCCACTAAAGTAGCACCCACCAACCGCAACGAAGTCTGCGGCCAATACACTTGGGAGTTCTACGACCTGTTCAACAACGGCGATTACTACGACTACATCACCATCAGCGCCGACCCCGAAGTGGAAAATGGTGTAATCATCGACCTACTCGGTGTGCCCATCAAAGCCACCGTGGACATGAGCATCAAATCAGTGGAAAACGTAGGCGACGTAGCCGGCGTGCTGACCATCCCCAACCAATATACCTTCACCGATAGACAAGGCAACGAAGCTTGGTTTATCTACCAAAAATGGGCCGATGAAACCTACTCCGCTATTGATACTCCCGACACTCCCCTCCAATGCTTCATTGGCGACGGATATGTAGACTTCTATCTGTTCGACATCATCACCTTCCAGGTCGCTGACGGCTCCGGCTACTATTTCGCTGCCAGCGAAAACGTATTCTTTGCCGGCTGGAAAGAATATGAAGAGGAAACCTGGACCGCGCTCGGTTACACCGACTTCTACGACTGCTGGGTGATGCCCGCTTTCGAAATCAACCCCGCTGATTACGTTTACGAAGTAGCTGTTGAGCAAAGCAATACCACTCCCACCCGCTACCGCCTCGTTGACCCCTACAACATCGACCTCTTTGCTGATGCCAACACCGGCGACGGTCATGGTTACATCGTATTCGACGTGGCCGACCCCGAATGCGTTATCTTCGACTTCGTCAGCTCCGGCCTTACTATTAATGAAATCGGCACATTCTATTGCTTTAACTTCGCCGGTTACTGCGCACAAATGGGCTTAGATGCCGCAAGCATCAAAAATATGATTGAACAAGCCAAAGCCGACCCAACCGACACCTCCGGCATTGGCGACATCCTCCTGACCACATACGAAGATGGTGCCGTGACCGTAACCGACGGCATGTTCTACGTTGATGTTATGAATCAAGTCTACTTGGCCAACCTCTACAACTCCACCATCCGCATCCCGGGCGAAGGCGGCATCAACGACATCACCGTTGATTCTGACAGCGACTGCCCCGTGGAATACTTCAACCTCCAAGGCATCCGCGTGAACGAACCTCAACCCGGCGCCGTGTACATCCGTCGCCAAGGCCGCACCGCCACCAAAGTCATCCGCTGATCTTAGTGGAGAGCGGAGAGAGCTCGCACCCTGCTTGCAAAGCCCTGCCCTTCCGCCTATCTCTTCCACCGACCTCCCCACCCTACCACCCATACCCGCACCCCGACCGCCCCGCGGCCGGGGTGCGCAGCTTTCCGCCCCACCCACCGCGAATTACCCCTATTCGCCAAGATGGCCCAATTCGCATGTGCTTTCATTTTGTCATCAATTTGTTGACAATCAGGCATTATTGCTGAATTTTTGCTTGATTTTCGCGATTTTTGTGTAACTTTGCAAGCGATAATGTTCCTCATACGAGGGACACCCAATTCTCACTAATAATAAACAATCTTCTATGTTAAAAAAAGTATTCCTTACTTTGGCTGCGGCTGCCTTTACGGCAACGTCAGTATGCGCGCAAGAGCAAAACGTAGATCCTTCAAATGATGTCATCGACACCGACGACGTGATCGACATCGTACAGAACAAGCCCTACGTTCTCTCCCTTGGCCCGAAAGTCGGCGCAAACTATTCCATCGCCGGCGACCCCGACGGAATGGATTTAGGCATGTCGGGCAACATCGGCTTCAACGCCGGTTTGGCCTTCAACCTGCGCTTCGGCCGTCCCGATGGCGCTGCACTCGGCACCGAACGCTTCGGTGTACAAGTTGAAGCCCTCTACTCCTACCGTTCCCTCAAGAACGATGTCGAAGACATCACATTGAACTGCTTCGAGATTCCGGTAATGCTCCAATGGTACTTCCACCCCAACTTCGCCATCGAAGCAGGCCCCACCTTCGTAGGTACCCTCTCTGCTTCGCCCGACAACCTCGACTACAAAGGCACCACTTACCCCATTGGCGACCTTAAAGCTTACGACGTAATGCTGTCGGCCGGCCTTAACTGCAAGTTCAAAAACGGTTTCACCGCCAGCCTCCGCTACAACTTGGGCAACAGCGAATTGGCCGGTAACTTCAACACCAAAGTCAGCACCTTCTCCTTAGGTATCGGCTGGCTCTTTAGCGTAATCAAATAATTCCGAGCATTATGAAAAAATACATTGCACTCTTCGCAGCTCTGCTCGCACTGGTCGTGTCGTCCTGCTCCAACGATGATTTGGAAGTAGGCCAAGCCATCACCTTCAAAGTAAATCCGAACACTGTAGTAAGCCCGTTCACCAAACTTGAATATAAACCGGGCGATATTACCTCCTTGCCTTCTACTCACATTCTCCACGTAGGTCTCTACATTTACGATGCAACCGGCAATCTCGTAGTAAGCGAAACCAAAGATTTCTCCGACTACAACCATATTATGACATCGATTCAAAACCTCCACAATGGCAGCTACACTGCTGTAGCCGTTACACACGTTGATAGTGATATCAAGTTCTGGAGCTTAAGCGGAACCGAAAAACTCTCCACCTTTACTATGACTGACGGAGGATATATCGGTGGACCATATAAGATTCTTGGCCTTTCAGCCAAAAAAATAAATATCACCTCTGACACTAAAGAAGTGGCTATCGACGTGGAATGCGCCGGCGCCGTAGCTCGTGTCGACATCAATAATTGGAATAAATATTCTGATGTAGAATCCTTTTCTTTGGACGCATCACAATCATGCGATGAGGTTGTACTGAACAATAATGGCGAACTTCAATACTCATTCGAAACAAGCTCTGACTTCGATTGGTACTTGGCAAAATGGACATATAAACCCGAAGTCACTGGTGCACGTGGCTACTATTTTATGTTCCCCTACAAAAATATTACCATGACCTTCGCAGCCGAAACTTCTGATACATGGTACAAACTCGGTGGCACATTAAGAGCTGATATTGAGAAAAACCACGCTTACTATTTCATTTATGACGTTGAAGCAAATGAGAATAGCTGGAATGATGTTACCGGAACATCCGGTCGTCCCGCTAAATCACCCGCATTGAATGCTGAAACGGTCACTCTCGATAATATGCAATACGACCTTCAAGCTAAAACTATCAAAATAGCTCAATAACGACCGCATGAATAAAACTATATTCTGTATAGTTTTTATCGCAACACTCTTGTATAGTTGTTCTTCCGACGAACCCCGTTCGCCGGAAGAACAACCTATACCTTCCGACAACATCTATTTGGAATTCAACAAATGGGTCTACTCCCAAATGAATCGCCAATACCTTTGGCGCGAGGATTTGCCGGATTCGCTTAGTTGTAATTACGATTTAGGCCCGCGCGATTTCTTTAATAGCCTACTGTCGAAGAAAGACCGCTTCTCTTATATAACCAACAACGAACACTATTCCGGCGGCTCAGCCAGCTATGGTTTCGCATACCAACCGGTGAAAGACTGCCGCAATAACCAAGCCCTCGAAGTTCTGTATGTTACATCTCCCAAAGCGCGCCAAGCAGGCCTCCGCCGCGGTGATTTCGTCAGAATCAAATCAGTGGACTCGCAAAATATCACCCTCAGCCGTGCCTCCTTACAGGATAATGTGCTCACATTTACCGGCGACGACTTGGAGTTTTCTCTTAATGACCCTACCGGTCAAGGAAGTACAGTTTTACTTGACACAATATATACAATCGATGATCATCGCATCGGCTACCTCTGCTATCTTAAATTTGATGAAATCAACGATTTATATGAGCCTTTGCAGCGATTCGCCGATAGCCAAATCACCGATATGATTTTGGATTTGCGCTACAATCCCGGCGGATACGTTAAAACCAGTCAATATCTAAGCAACTGCATTGTGCCCGCTTCAGGATATGGCAACATATACCAACAATTCTCTTACAATGATGTACTTAGCCGTGAATACCTCCGAACCACCGGCAGCGAACGGACATACAGCTATTTCGATTTTCCACACAATACAAGCGACGAGGTAACCTTAGGCGTTGGAGTTATTCCTCTATCGCTGAAACGATTGTACGTAATAACCTCCTCGCACACGGCATCGGCAAGCGAGGCCACTATCATCTGCCTCCGCCCTTATATGGACGTGACGCTAATCGGTGAAACCACTGTCGGAAAGGGCGTTGGCTCCTGGACTATTTACGAGTCAATGTATAGATATGCCCTGCACGCCATTACAATGCGCTACTACAATGCCGAGGGGCAAACCACTCCCGACGAAGGCTTGGAGCCGGACTACTACGTGCCCGACGCATACAAGACCGGTCGTACAGACATTGGCGACACCTCGGAAACGTTGCTCGCAGCAGCGCTCGCGGTCGTGCTCAATCGCACTGTGCCGCAGCCGCTCGGCGCTCCCCGCTCAGCCAACGCCATCACCCCCATCGGCGAGCCTTCGTTCGTTACCGACTTCCGCAATCAGCAATTGAATATAAGCAATTGGTCAAAAAATGATGCCGAGGTGATAGAATTTGCTCCGCAACCGCGTCTTTACTGCAAATAGCTTCTATTAATGGTTATTCTTCTTTTTGTTTACTAATATTCAAACCCATATCACAATGTCATACTCAGCTCTTGGTCCGGGTGTGGTTCTGCATAGCCCGAATCGCGATTACACTATTATCGACGTTCTTGGTCAAGGTGGCTTCGGCATCACCTACCTCGTAGAAGCTCCGTTTAAGCTCGACAACATCACCTTCAAGGGACGCTTCGCTATCAAAGAACATTTCTTGCAAATGATGTGCTCTCGCGAAGAAGGCTCCTCGAATATACACTATCTACCAAGCGCTACTCAAGAAGTTGAACGTTCCAAAAAAGCGTTCTTGGCCGAAGCACAACGCCTCCAAAAACTCGGCCTTAACCACCACAATATTGTGGAGGTGAGCGAGGTGTTTGAATGCAACAATACGGCCTACTATGTGATGGAATATATCGACG
>JBJEKG010000212.1:0-9682 GCA_051878535.1 Muribaculaceae bacterium | reverse complement strand
AAGCGAGTAAAATAGTTAGAATCGTTTTCATAGATGTGGATTTAGATATTCATGCGCAAATATATACATTTTCGACGAGAAGACAAAATATCCGCCCATTTTTTGTCAACTAATTCGTGTACGGTGGGAAAAATGTGGCGGAAATCGGGCTTTGTGGAAAAAAATTGGGCGCGGCGGCGGATTTTCGACCAAAAGTGGCTGATTTGTGCTGAAAAATTCGTAAATTTGCACTTTATTAGTATAAAGGTCAAAAAATCTACCCGAATTCAAAGTTATGGAAAAACAATATAAGCGAACTCTTATCACAACTGCTCTCCCTTACGCTAACGGTCCGGTGCACATCGGCCACTTGGCCGGCGTGTACATCCCGGCCGACATCTACGCTCGCTATCTGCGCCTGCAAGGGCGCGAAGTGGCCATGATTGGCGGCAGCGACGAACACGGTGTGCCCATCACCATCAAGGCTAAAAATGAGGGCGTTACACCGCAGGATATCGTGGACCGTTACCACACTATCATCCGCGATTCGTTCAAAGAGTTAGGCATCTCGTTCGACGTGTACTCGCGCACCACCTCCGAAACTCACGCCGCCACCGCTTCGGAGTTTTTCCGCCGCCTTTACGACAAGGGCGAGTTTGTGGAGAAGACCTCCATGCAACTTTACGACGAGAAAGCGCACCAATTCTTGGCCGACCGCTACGTGAAGGGCGAGTGCCCCATTTGCCACGCGCAAGGCGCCTACGGCGACCAGTGCGAGAAGTGCGGCTCGTCGCTCAACGCCACCGACCTCATCAACCCGGTGAGCGCCATCACCGGCAACACTCCGGTGCTGCGCGAAACTCATCACTGGTACCTTCCCTTGGACCGCTGGGAGCCCGCTCTTCGCCAATGGATTTTGGAGGAGCACAAGGAATGGAAGACCAACGTCTACGGCCAGTGCAAATCGTGGCTCGATTTGGGCTTGCAACCGCGCGCGGTGACTCGCGACCTCGACTGGGGCGTGCCCGTGCCGGTGGAAGGCGCCGAAGGCAAGGTGCTCTACGTGTGGTTCGATGCTCCCATCGGCTACATCTCCAATACCAAAGAAATCTTCCCCGACACTTGGGAACAATGGTGGAAGAGCCCCGACACTCGCATCATCAACTTCATCGGCAAGGACAACATCGTGTTCCACTGCATCGTGTTCCCGGCCATGATGATGGCCTACGGCGACGGCTTCCAACTGCCTGATAACGTGCCCGCTAACGAGTTCCTCAACCTCGAAGGCGACAAGATTTCGACCTCGCGCAACTGGGCTGTATGGCTTCACGAATACCTGCGCGACTTCCCCGGCAAGCAGGACGTGCTGCGCTACGTGCTCACCGCCACCGCCCCCGAAACTCGCGATAACGACTTCACCTGGAGCGACTTCCAAACTCGCAACAACAGCGAGCTTGTGGCCATCTTGGGCAACTTCATCAACCGCGTGACCGTGCTCACACATAAATATTATAACGGCACGGTGCCCGCCGCCGGCGCCTTGACCGAAGTCGACACCAAGGCCTTTGCCGACATCCGCACCGCCGCCGAAGCGCTCACCGACAGCCTCGAAACCTTCCACTTCCGCGAAGCCCTCAAGCAGGCTATGGAAATTGCCCGCATCGGCAACCGCTACCTGCAAGAAACCGAGCCGTGGAAACTGGCCAAGATCGATGCCGAGCGCACTGCCACGGTGATGAACGTGGCCATGCAAATCTGCGGTTCGTTGGCCATCGCATTCGAGCCTTTCACCCCGTTTATGGCTCACCGCCTCGCCGCCGACTTGCGCATCGACCAACTCAGCTGGAATTGCCTCGGCGCCAACGACTTGGTACCCGCCGGCACCGAAGTGGCCAAGTCCGAACTTATGTTTGAGAAGATTGAAGACGACGCCATCCAAGCTCAGCTCGACCGCCTCGCCCGCATCAAGAACGAAAACGAAGCCAAGGCGTGGAAGCCCGCCGAGCAAAAAGCCGACGTGGACTTCGACACCTTCTGCCGCTCCGATTTGCGCGTGGCCACGGTGAAAGAGTGCATCAAAGTGCCCAAAGCCGACAAGCTGCTCAAGTTCACTTTGGACGACGGCACCGGCCAGGACCGCACCATCGTGTCGGGCATCGCCGCTTACTACCCCAACCCCGAAGAATTGGTTGGCAAACAGGTGTGCTACATTGCCAACTTGCCGGTGCGCAAACTGCGCGGCATCGAATCGCAGGGTATGATTCTCTCGGCCGTGAACGCCGATGGTTCACTTTCGCTTATTACCACCTCGGCCGCAGTGGCTCCCGGTGCTCAGATACAATAACCTACATCAACAACAACTACCTAACAACCCTATCAACCTAAACCATGCAACCCCGAATACTGATAATTTACACCGGCGGAACAATCGGCATGATTGAGGACCCTCACACCGGGTCGCTCAAGCCCTTTGACTTCTCCCATTTGATGGAGAATGTGCCCAAGGTGGAAATGCTCGGCTACAAAATCGACAACATTCAGTTTGCGCCGCCTATCGATTCGAGCGACATGAATCCCGAACATTGGCAAGACATCGCTCACAGTATTGCCGACAACTACCACAAGTACGACGGCTTCGTGGTGCTCCACGGCACCGACACCATGGCCTACACCGCCTCCGCCCTGTCGTTCATGTTGCAAAATCTTGCCAAGCCCATCATCATCACCGGCTCGCAACTCCCCATCGGCGAGGTGCGCACCGACGGTGAAGAAAACCTCATCACGGCCTTGCAAATCGCTGCTGCCCGCGGTCGCGACGGCCATCCGATGGTGCAGGAAGTGGCCATCCTCTTCAATAACTACCTGTGGCGCGGCAATCGAGCCACCAAGCGCTCCGCCGACCATTTCAACGCTTTCCGCACCTATAATTACCCCTACCTCGCCCACATCGGCCTCGGCATCGACTACCACGAGGAAGCTCTGACCATGCGCAACCCCGCAGAGCCTCTGAAAGTCGAATACCGTTTGGAGGCCTGCGTGATGGTGATTGACCTCTTCCCCGGCATCAGCGAAGCCACCCTGCGCCACCTGCTCTTCACCCCCGAAATCAAGGGTATCGTGCTGCGCACTTACGGCGCCGGCAACGCTCCTACCTCGCCCTGGTTCATCCAAGCCGTCAAGGAAGCCTGCGAATCCGGCCGCGTGATTCTCAACGTGACCCAGTGCCACAACGGCGCCGTTCACCCCGAACGCTACGTGGCCGGCGATATGTTGGCCGGCACCGGTGTAATCTCCGGCCGCGACATCACCACCGAGGCCGCCCTCACCAAGATGATGCACCTCTTCGGACAGGGCCTTTCGCGCCAAGGTGTGATTGATGCCATTACTCGCCCTCTCTGCGGCGAAATGACCCCCATTATTCCCAATAAGTAACTTTCTAAAAGCCAAGTACATCACCGTTTTGAAACACTATCTGAAAATATTAATCGCAATATTTGCGGCAGCTGTAATGGCTGTCGACACTGCTGCTGCTCCCGGGCCGCCGCGGTGGGAGACCGTCGATACGGTGGTGGAATCGCTTAGCGATGATCGCGTGGACATCACCGTGCGCGACCATTATATATATGTGACAACTCCGCGCCCTGTCACTGCCAAGTTGTTCACCATCTTAGGGCAACCGGTCACGCAGGCGCAGCTGCCCGCCGGCACCTCGCGCCTGCGCATCGATGCCCGTGGCATCTATATCCTCAAAGTGGGTTCTCTCACCCGCCGTATAACCATCTGATTCCCAAGACTATGGAGCAAATCACAGTGAAAGTAATCAACTCTTCGGCCAACGAGTTGCCGCAGTATGCCACCGAGCTTTCGGCCGGTATGGACGTGCGCGCCAACCTCGCCGAGCCTATCGTATTGCAGCCGATGCAACGCGTGTTAGTGCCCACCGGCCTGCGCGTGGAGCTCCCCGCCGGCTACGAAATGCAGCTGCGCCCGCGCAGCGGCTTGGCCCTGCGCCACGGCATCACCCTGCTCAACTCGCCCGGCACCATTGATGCCGACTACCGCGGCGAAATCGGAGTCATTATGGTTAACCTCTCCTCCGAACCCTTTACCATCAACCCCGGCGAACGCATCTGCCAAGCGGTCGTGGCACCTTACACCCGCGTGGCTTGGCAACAGGCCTCCGAGCTCAGCGACACCGACCGCGGCGAAGGCGGGTTTGGTCACACCGGCAAAAAATAGTCTGAAAATGAAGCACTTACTCGTCTTTCTCTCCGCCATCGGCCTGATTGCGACCGCTTTCGCCTTCGACCGCGACGAACTCAACCGCAACGCGCAGCAACAACGCGCCAACTTCGCTTACATCTCCGCCGAAAGCTTCGCCGACGACTATGCCGACAACTACATGTTCATGCGCCACGCCTACTTGGCCGACACCGCTAATTTGGACGTGGCCTCGGAGTATGTATTAGCCTCATTAATGGGCGGTTTCGGCAGCATTTCGGAAGAAACTTTCAACCAATATGTCGACATCATTCACCGCTGGTACCTCCAAGACCCGGGCGACATGAACCACGCCGAAATCGCCACTCACTTCGCCCAAATGACCGACGACATCGACTGGCAAAAGCAGATTTGGCGCAATATGATAGCGCGCCACCCGGCCGAAACCGACATCTACCTCGGCTTCTCCCGCTTTCTGCTTTTGGACGCTCGCACCACCGACTCCACCTACATCGACACCGCGCTCAGCGTGTTGGCCGAGTGTCAACAGCGATGCGCCGACCCGGAATCGGCCTTCCCATACATAGCAGCCTGCTACCTTGTGAAACGTGATACCATCGCTTTCGCCAATCAAGTGCAGCAAATTGCCGCCAAGCAGCCCACCGAAGTGGAGCGGCTCACCCTCATTGGCCGCTCATGGAAAGACTTCTGCCCGGACACCGCGCTGGTGTACTACCGTCGCGCCGTGGCGCTCGATAGCACTGTGGCCGGCGATGCTTACACCGCTCTGATGGGGCACTATTACGAAGTGGACGACACAGCCAACTTCAACGCCATGGCTCGCCGTGCGCTTTACTCCCCCGAACTCGACGACGAAACCCGCGAAGACTACCTGAGTTATTACGTAGGCTATAACAGTGATAATGAAGCACTTAGGGATTCAATATACCGCATTCTCGACGACATGACGGCGATGATGCCCGGCAGCGCCAAAGCTCATACCACTTACGCTCGATATCTTTACACCAACAACGACACCGCCGCCTCGCTCGAACATTTCGAATACGCTTGCGCCCTCGACCCGCGCAACGAAGGCACTCAATACATGCGCATGAACATCAACTTGGAGTTGGGCGACACCGTCCGCGCCATCGAGGTGGCCAAAGAGTGCATCCCTTACTTCCTCAACCCCTCGGAAGAGGACGATGAAAGCGAATACGGCTCGCGACACCGTTTGCCCCGCAGCTTCTTCCCGCTGTGTGCCGCACAGTACTTGCTTTCCACCGACCACCCCTCGGAAGCGCTCGCTTTGATGGATTCGTTGCAGCTTGCCTCCATCATCACCGAGAAGTCGGAGTTGGCCAACGTCGAAGGCCTCTACGGCAGCGTCTATTTCGGTCTGAATGAGGTTGATAGCGCCATCGTCCACGCCGAAGCCGCCCTCAATTACGACCCATCAGCCGGCAATCTCAACAATTTGGCCTACTTCCTTTCGGTGGCCAACCGCGACCTTGACCGTGCCAACCGGTACATCCGCGAAGCACTGTACGACGAACCGTCCAACCCCACTTACCTCGACACTTACGCTTGGGTGCTCTTCCGCCAAAAGGACTACCAAGGCGCTCGCATTCAGATAGATAAGGCATTATATTCATTCGGCATCACCACCTCTTCCGACCCTGCCGCCATCATCGACCCGGTGGTGCCGAAAACAGATACCCTCAATATGGATAGCATCGAAATGGATACGATGAATGTCGATTTTGACCAATTCCACTATCCCAACGAGCAACTTTCGGCCGAAATCTACGACCACGCCGGCGACATCTACTTCATGAACGGCGAGCCGCAATTGGCTCTACTCTTCTGGGAGCGCGCCTTAGGCCTCGACCCCAATAACCAACGCATCCGCCGCAAGGTTGACAACAAAACTTACTTCTTCGATGAATAAATCTGCACGCTTACACATTATTATATATATAGTGATGGCGATGGTGATGGCCGCATGCTCGTCGCACCGCCAAGTTGCCTCTTCGGGCGAATCCGCCTCCGCGCAACAGCAACGTCCCGGCCAACGCTCGGCGCTGATTGCCGACTTGGCCGGCACCTACTCGCCCTGGCACGACGTGTACATGCCAATCAGCCTCAATCTGAAAAGCCCCGTAAGCATGGGCATCTCCGGCCGCGCCACCATGGTGCGCGACAGCCTCATCCACATCTCCATGCGCATGTTAGGCATCGAAGTGGCAGTGGCCCACGTCACACCCGATTCGGTGTGGCTCGTCGACAAGTACCACAAATACGTGTGCTCCGCGCCCACCTCAGCCATCACCGGCGCTAACAACCTGTCGCTGAGCGATTTGCAAGACATGCTCTTAGGCCGCGCCTTCTATCCCGGCCGCGGCACATTAGGCAGCACTTTCGACGGCTCGTCGCTGTTCAAAGTTGAGACTGTCAACGACACCATAATCGCCACGCCGCGCCGCCTGCCGTCGACCCACAGCTGGCATTTCGAGTTGGAAACGTTGCCGCGCTTAGCTGCTATTGTGGTGAACGTCAGCGAACAAGCCTTCTTCCGCATCGATTACCGCTCCCCGCGCACCGATACACCTGCCGGCACCGTGGCCGCCGAATTGGTAGGTTGCGGCTCGTTCGGCTCGCTCGACGTGCGCATGCAAATCGAGTGGAACATCTCCAAGGCCAAGTGGAACTCCAACCGCACCGAAAATTGGTTCATCCCCGGCTCGGGCTACAAACGTATTTCCGCTGCTCAGCTAATTACGGCTTTGCGCGCTCAATAAGGAGGTGTTGGAAATGCGTAGGTTTGTTGTAATTCTCTGTGTAATAGCTACTTTGCTCTCTGTCGTAGCCGGCGGACGTGCTCGCCGCTCCCGTCAGCAAGTCAGCAGCGACCGCCGCACCACCGAGCAGCAAGCTCAGCGCACTCGCCAAGACTTGCAGCGCAACCAACAGCAAATCAGTCAGGCTCTTGACGACTATAACTCAGTGCGCAGTGCCATTAATCTACATAATGACACCATCGCCACCCTGCGCCGCAGCGTGGATTCGGTGAACCGCGAAATCCGTTCGCTCAACGATTCCATCGCCGCACTCGAGCGCTCAATCACCGCCCTGCGCGCCAACTACGGCGAGACGCTCCGCAACATGCGCAGCCGCCGCCAAGCCATGAGCGACTGGGCATTCATCTTCTCGGCCAACTCCTTCGGCCAAGCCTGGCGCCGCTACCGCTATCTGCAAGAGGTGGCACAGGCCACCACCCGCCGCGCGCGCCGCCTGCGCTCTGAATGTGACCGCTTAGCGCAGGTTCGCACACAGTTGGAGGCTTTGCAACAGTCGCTGCAACAGGCTCTTACCGCTCAGCAACGTATACAAACCGCCCTCCGTGCCGAGGAAGCTCAGGCCGATGCCTTGGTGCGCGACCTCCGACGTAACCAACGTGCTCTGAATCAGGAACTTCAGCGTCGGCAGCGGCAAATCAACGACCTCGACAACGAACTCAACGACATCATCGCCCAAGAAGCTGCAGAGGCCGCCGAACGCGAACGCCGCGAGCGCGAAGAACGGGAACGTCGTGAACGTGAAGAACGCGAACGCCGCGAGCGTGAGGAGCGAGAACGTCAACAAGCTCAGCAGCAACGGCAGCAACAGCAGCAGCCGGCACGCCAACAACAGCAACAACAACAGCAACAGCCGGCACGCCAACAACAGCAACAGCAACAGGCACAGCAGCAGCCGGCTCGTCAGCAGCAACAAACCACCCAATCCACCGCCACTTCCGGCAGCTTTGAGGCTGCAAAAGGCAAGCTAATGGCTCCGCTGACAGGAAGTTACCGCATCGTAGCTCACTTTGGCGTCTCATCTCACGCCGAACTGTCGAAAGTCAAGGTCAACAACACCGGTATCGACATCGAAGCTCAACCGGGCGCCTCAGCTCGCGCCGTGTTCGATGGCGAAGTCACCCGCATGTTCGTCATCGAAGGCTACCACAACGTGGTCATCGTGCGCCATGGCAAATACCTCACCGTATATGCCGGCCTCGGAAGCGTCTCCGTAACCAAAGGTGTAAAGGTCAAGGCCGGTCAAACGCTCGGTTCCATCTTCGTCAACACGGACGATTCCAACCGCACTCTGCTCCACTTTGAAGTGCGCAACGAGTTCTCAACTCTCAATCCCGAGGAATGGCTCAAGTAGGTCAACATTCGGCCAACTCGCTCACTGCCAAGGTGTTGAAGGCGCTAAGTCTCTTTGCCGGCATTGAGTGTCTCACCATGCTCTGCGCCGTGGTGCGCACCAAGCTCATCGCCTTGTGGATTGGCGCCGCCGGTGTGGGCATTATCTCCCTGCTAAACTCCAACTTGGAGCTGCTCAAGTCGGTCCTCCTGCTCAACGTCAACCAAAGCGCCGTGCAGAAAGTCGCCGGCGCAAAGGGCCAGGAGCAAGCGTCGGTCATCAGCGCCACCGCTCGTCTCGGCCTGCTGCTCGGTGCAGTGGCCACAGCGCTCGTGGCCGCCTGCTCGCCGTTGTTAAGTCGCTGGGTATTTGGCGATTACAGCTACGCGTGGGCGTTTGCAGTGTTGGCCGTCACCATGTTCGCCGGCTCCATCGCCGCCACTCGCTCGGCCATCCTCCGCGGCACCGACAAACTCCGCCAACTCGCACGCGCCACCTTACTTAGCACCCTGACTTCCACCGCTTTAGCCATCCCGATGGTCTACTTCTGGCGCATGGATGCCATCGTGCCGGTGTTGGTGGTGTTCGCCGTGGCACAAATGGCATTCTTGCTGTTACCGAAGATTGAAATCAAACGACTGAGCAACAACGAATTGCGTCCGCAGATGAAAGCCATCATCAAGTTGGGCGTCGGCATCACCGCAGCCATGGCCGCACCGCTGTTGGCCGACCAACTGCTGCGCGTGTACATCAACGCCCGCTCCGGTATGGAGGCCGTGGGCTACTTCCAAGCCGGTTATACCATCGTCAACACCTACATCGGCGTAATCTTCACAGCAATTTCGATGGAATACTACCCGCGGCTGTCGTCGGTGACGCGCTCCACGTTCAAATCCACCGTGGTCGTCGGCCACGAAATCTCCGTGGCGCTCTGGGTGCTGATGCCGGTGGTAACAGCCTTTGTGTCAGCTGATTCGCTCGTTGTGAGCATCCTCTACCGCTCCGACTTCCACGCCGCTCTGCCCTACATATCCATGGCCGTGGCCGGTACCGCCCTGCGCGCCGCTTCGTGGTGCATGGCCTACATGATACTGGCCCGCGGCGACAGTCGCGCATACATCTTCACTGAAGTTTGCTCCGCCGCCGTGCTCTATGTGGCAAGCGTAATATGCTATGAGCGATGGAATTACGCCGGCTTGGGCATCGCCTACTCCGTGCCATTCTTGGCCTACACCCTGCTCACCGCCGGCGTGTGCCGCTACCGCTACGGCCTGCGCCTATCGGCAAAAGT
>JBJEKG010000211.1:0-9757 GCA_051878535.1 Muribaculaceae bacterium | reverse complement strand
TGGTGAGCGGCAGTCCGGCTTCCGCCTCAGCACAGCCCCACCGCGACCCGCTCCATCCGGGCATGCCCCAACACTACCATTTAAAAGACTTAGTCGAGATTTTAAGAGTGCAGCAGAAGTGCAGCAGGAGTTAAGCAGGAGTGAAGTTGGAGTGAAGCCGGAAGATATATCTACTAAGATGTTGAAATTGGTAGATGCTCTTGGGGAACAATGGTTGTCCGCTTCTGAATTATGCCGGATTCTTGGCTTTAGATCTCGCAATACGTTTAGAAAAAATTATTTAATACCATCACTTCAAAGTAATTTGATAAGGATGCAGAATCAGGCTTCACCAAATGCTCCTGATCAAAGATACGGACTGACTGAATTGGGTAAACAATTGTTTCTTCGAGATAAATAGTGATTAGAAAGCAACTACTCTTTATAGTTGCTGAGCCAAAGGGATTAAAAATATGTTATAAAACATATTTTTGGTAAGTTGGTGGATTTCAGTGAGTTGCGCAATCAAAATATAAATTTAAACAAATTTAATATTAAGTTATTTTCTCGTTTGGCCGAAAAATCGTAACTTTGAGGGAATTTTTTAAGGTAGGTATCTTTTTCGATACAACGCTACATACGTTAAACCCCGAATTACCACGCTGTAATTCACTTATTTTGAAAGATTTGCGGCCAGACCGCGTTACGATATACCTCATGAAACTCTCTCAATCTCTCATCTTAGCAGCATCAATGGCCGTGGCAATGGCTGTAGCTCCCGCCGCAGAGGCGCAGAACTACCGTTTGCCGGGTCAACACACTCGCCAGCATGGCGACCTAATTGCCTCGCAGGCCGCCGGGTCTGTGGAGGTAAATAACACCACTCGTTATATGGAAGCACTCTTTGCCGAAGAGGAGGAGCCGGAATTCGATATCTACGAGGAAGGTTGGAACAGCGGTTTTGTCAACTGCTATTCGAATGTGGAAGTGCCTTACAGCGCAACAATCGATGTGAGCCACTTCGCTATGCCGCACCCGGGCTATATCACCTCGCCTTATGGCTACCGCCGCCGCTTCCGCCGTATGCACAAGGGTATCGACCTCAAAGCCAACGTGGGCGATACTATCTACGCTGCCTTCGACGGCCGCGTGCGCATCACCAAATACGACCGCCGCGGCTACGGCTATTACGTGGTGATTCGCCACACCAACGAGCTGGAAACCATCTACGGCCACTTGTCGAAATTCCTTGTAGAGCCTGACCAGAACGTGCGCGCAGGTCAGCCCATCGCCTTGGCCGGCAACACGGGGCGCTCCACCGGTTCGCACCTCCACTTCGAAACCCGCTATATGGGTTATGCCATCAACCCTGCGGCCATCTTCGACTTTCCCAACCAAACCACGCACACCGACACCTACACCTTCACCAAGGATACTTACCAAAACGCTCGTAACTTCTCGCCCGAGGCCAACGATGCCTACGCGCAGGAGTACCGCCGCACTCACAAGGTGGAATATGGCTCCGGTTCATCGCGCAGCCGCAGTTCGTCGGGCGCATCGGGCTCATCCTATTACACAGTGCGCCGCGGCGACAGTCTCTCTCGCATCGCTCAGCGCCACGGTACCACCGTGCACAAGCTCTGCCGCCTCAATGGCATTTCCTCCAAGAGCACGTTGCGCGTCGGTCAGAAACTTCGCATCCGTTAATCAACCAAATACCAAAGCCTTGCCCCCGTCCTCGGAGCAAGGCTTTACTGTATAGATATGTATCGTAGATTACTCTCCTTGTGCTTGGCGATGGCTGTGGCGATCGTCGCAGTTGCCAAAACTTATTCTGAAAAAGATTTCCGCAAGATATTGTCGCGGTGCGACGTGGCCGACACAGTGATGCACGCACCCTCGGCGGGCGCCTTTTGGAGCTTGCTCCAGCGCACCAACTCGCGGTATTTGGACACGTACAAATCGCTCTCGGGCAATGGCGACCGCGACCTCAAGCGCGATATGGAAGCGCTGCTGCAACAGTGCGGCGCGTACTTCCGCAACGTGCCCACGCGCCTCGACCTCGAGCCGATGGCCGATGAGGTGGTGCAATTCTCCGGCCTGCGGGCAGTGAATCCGGTGGCCATTCTGAGCGTGACGCGCGAGCCGGATGCGGCCTTCTTCGGCTATTCCAACGGCTACATGTTCATGACCGAAGGCCTCTACGACTTGGTCAACGGCAACGCGGTCGACATCCAGTCGCTGTTCGCCTGCGAGGCGGCTCACTCGGCCTTGCAACACGTCTACGCCCACGCGCGCTGGGAGAAGAAACGGCGCAACCGTGCCCGCTTCTGGGCTATCTTCGGCACGGCGGTGGCCACCACGGCAGCTGTGATAGCTTCGGACGGCTGTCCCGACTGCACCATCGATGCTCTGTGGCTTGGGACACTGGTCATCACCGAGGTGGTCAACGGCACCGAGCAGCCCCGCTATGTGATGCAATACACCCCCGAACAAATTTTCGAGGCCGACATCGTCGCCTACCGCTTTATGGAGTGGGCCGGCTACGGTGATGCCTACATCCGCGCGCTGCAGCGCGCCGGCTACGCCATGGATGCCGAGAATCCGCTCGGCGACGAAGCCCCGGAGGTAAGCACCCGCATCGCTCTGCTGCGCTACATGGTGGCGCACCCCGAATTGCGCCGCAAGGTGAAGGCCAACAAACTGGCCGCCCACCTGCCGGCATGACCTCACGCAGATTTTTTCAGAGAAGGTGAATTGGCCTAATTAGGCTAATAGGGCTAATAGGGCTTGCCGGCTCAGAAGCCGAAGATGGCTTTGCCGGTGGGGGTGAAGTGGTCCTGGAGCTCGTAGGGGTAGAAGGGCACGTGGATTTCGCCCTGGGCGAAGGAGGCCACCTCGTAGGGTTGGTAGATGAAATGGATGGAGCCATCGAGGTCGATGATGTAGGCGCCGTTGGTCGGGAGGGCTTCGATTGAGGTCGGACCGAGTTGCGCCTTGAGCTTTTTGGCTCGTTCGGCGATGAGCTGGGGCAGTTGCTCGAGGCCTTCGGCGGTGAAGACATCCGAGAGGGCGAGGGCGCGTTGCTCCGGCAGGAAGTAAGTGATGTATTGGTTGGTGGTCATGCCGTGTGCCGCGCGGGGCATATAGATGTAATGGCTGATGCGGTAGGTGAGGATTTTGGTGGTCAGAGAGTAGATGTTGCCCACGATGATGGCCTGGCCGTCGGCAAACTCGCTGTCAATCAGATGGTCGGGCTCGAGCGAGGGCGCGCCGCGGTGGGAGGTGGAATCGATGCGCGCCAAGTTGTAGCCTACGGAGAGGGCGTCATTGCGGAAGCACGAGTGCATGGCAGCGATGGGGTCGTCGGCCACCGTGTCGAAAGCTTCGCGCATGATTTGGTTGTGGAGCGGCTTCACGTCGTGGCCGAAGATTTCGGTGGGGAGCATAATAGAAGATTCGCCGGTGAAGACGATGTCCTTTTCCGTGGAGAAGTCGGCGGCGGAGTTCACAAGGCTGTATGATGCTTTGCCGTTGAAAGCCACGAAGGTGATGCTGTCGCTCACGGGCGGTTGCTCGTCGGCATTGGACGAGCAGGCGCCGCATAGCAGGCAGCAGAGAGCGGCAAAAACGAGGGCTATCTTATTGAAATTCATAGCGTTTCGCTGTAGTTGGGTTAGTAGTTCTTTCCTTTGGCAGAGGACGGTGCCAAGCGGTAGTGCAAAGTTATGAAATTTCCTCCGAAAAACAAAATAAATTTTTGGGGGTAGGATGAGGTGTAGCGGTGGCTAAAAATGTTTTACAACATAATTACGGGGTACGTAAACATTATTTAACATTTACTTAAAATACAGTAAATCAGTATATTAGGTGGTATGGGCTTATTTAGGGGTAAAAATGGGGCGAAAAAAAGTGTTGAAAAATTTTTTCAATTGAAAATAAAGGCTTAACTTTGCATCGTTTTTGAAGCACTAAACAATTGTTTAACATTTAATCAAAAAAAGAAAATGAAAAAGTTAGTTCTCATGCTCGCTGTTGCTTTCAGCGTATCTCTCTTCTCCTGCGGTGGCAACGCCGAAAAAGAATGCTGCGAATCCTGCAAGCAAGACTCCGTTGAAACTCCCGCACCTGCACCTGCTGACAGCGTAACTACTGACAGCGTAACTACTGACAGCGTAGCTCCCGAAGCTTAATAAACGAGCTCACTCAAACGAAAAAAGATAAGTCGACCCTCGGGCCGACTTTTTTGTTGTGTAGCCATCGCCCGGTAGGGACGGCGGCCTGCCGCGTCCTCGCCCGGATGGCCGCGTCCGCCGCGAGGCAACCATTCCATGGTTGGTGGGGTGGGGGATGGCCGCGCGCCCCACAGTGCCCTCAGCTCCGTCGCTGCGCTCCTTCGCCGAGGGCACTGCGGGGTTATCGATGAGGGCACGCGTTCCACGCGTGTGCCGGATGTTTTTCTCATATATAATCGCCTGATACACAGCGGTGTTTAGGTGTGGTGGTGGCCGTGCGGGTGCGCTCGGCTTCCGCCTCGCCACAGAACCCACGGTGCCGCTCGGCTTCCGCGCCGCCACCGCAACCAGTCTCGGACGGCCATGCGGGTGCGGACGCGGCTGGCCGCCGTCCCTACGAGCGAGGTGTGATTACTTGGTGAGGTTGTTTTCTTGGATGGATTCGCCGTGGGGTGGGGCGGTGGGGTTGTATTCGTTGATGAAGGTGAAGGTGCGGTCGGCGGTGGGCATGGTGGGGGAAACGGCGCGGGTGATGGCGCCGGTGGTGTTGGTGTAGGCCCAGGTCCAGGCATCGCGTTCGGCGATGGTCCAGGTGCCTTCGGTGAGGACGACGCGTTTGGTGGCGATGCCGTCGGTGCTGTTGTCGGGGCAGGCTACCACCACGGTGAGATAGGGAGTGGAATCGCCTTGGCGGGTGATGTCGAAGATGGCGTTGTCGCCCGGGCGCATGCCGTGCTTTTCGATGGTGATGGATTGGAGTGTGTAGCCAAGGGCGAGGCATAGGTACTTGTCAGCGGCGAAGAACGTGTCGGAGGGCCAGTCGGCGGGTTCGGACATTATGTAGTAGGTGTCGGCGAGGTTGCTCAGGGCGGTGCGATAGCGCACGATGTTGGTGCCGGAGTCGTTCTTGTGCGAACCGTAGCTGTAACCGGTGTCGTTGTTGAAGTAGTCCTCCACCCAGTAGGGGCTTTCCACCGGCATGGAGTAGTTGGCCAAGTCCATGTTTGCCACTTTGGGGATGTACACGTGGGTGTTTTGGCCGCTGGCGTAGATGTCGTCGGCGGCCATCGAGGCGGTGTTGCCGTAGATGCCGAAGCTGGTGGATACGTCGAAGTTGAGGGTGGAGCCATTTGTGATGGCTATGCCGCCGCCCACGCCGGCGAGGTCGGTGAGAGGTATGTCGCCGTAACCGGTGGTGATGGCGGCTTTGGCGAGATCGGTGGCGGAGTTGTTATTGATGATGCCGCTGCGGAAGGTGAGGTTGGTGCCGTTGCCGAGGTAGATACCGCCGCCGCAGGGTGCGGAGTTGCCGGTGATGTTCACGTCGGAGAGGGTGATGTTCACCTTGCCGTAGGCGCCGAAGCCGCCGCCGGCCACCGAGGCGGTGTTGCCGATGAAGTCGCCGCCGCTGAAGGTGGATGAGGAGTATGAGCTGCCGCTGTTGTACACGAACAATCCCGCGCCGGATTGGGCGGTGTTGCCTTGAATGACGGCAGAGGAGAGCGTGAGCGTGCCGTTTTCGAGATAGGTGCCGCCGCCGTTGTCGGTGGCGGAGTTGTTGCTGACGGTGAGCGTGTGGCCGGCGGTGTTGTCGTCGGCTTCGATGTTGGAATTCTGCACGCAGATGCCGCCGCCGTTTGTGGCCGAGTTGCCGGTGATTTCGCCGTAGTTGAGTTTGATAACCACGTTGTAATTCTTCGCAGGTAAGGTGTTGTTGGAAGAGAAGATACCGCCACCATTGCCGGTGGCAGTGTTGTTGTATACCTTGGCACCGTTGAAGTTGGTGATGAAGCTTGAGCCGGCCACCAATGTTGCTTTCTCGTTGAAGTCGAAGGCGATGCCGGCACCGTTGGGCGCTTGGTTGTTATACACTTCGAGCTTGTCGGAGAGATTGTAGACGAACGTGACGGGGGCTTCTTGATATGAGCCGCCGGCATAGCCGTAGAAGTGGATACCGCCACCGAGCACGGCGGAATAGTTGTGGTGGATTTTGGTCACGTTGTTGATAAATTGCACGGTGCTTTCGTTGCGGAAACCGCCGCCGGCCATTTGGGCATAATTGTTGTAGATTTCGCAGCCGTCGAGTGTGAGCATGTTTTTGCCGTTCCAGTATAGGCCTGCACATTCGCCGGCGGTGCCGTTGTCGTGAATTTTGACGTTGGTGAGTGTGAGATTGCCCCAGCAACTGCCGTGAGTGCGGATAATGCCGCACCATGGGTTTCCTTGCGTGTTGGTGGAGTAGTTGTAATAAATCTCAGTGTTGGAGATGTTGATGCGGAGGTTGTTGAGCGCGTTGGCATCGCCGTTGGGGTTAGTTTGGTCGCGAATCACTATTGCCGAACCATAGTGCGAGCGGTTGTCGTAGATTTTGCAGTTGTCGATGATGGTGTACCCGCCGCCTTGGACGGTAATAGCACCGTATCCGGTGGCGCTTCTCACTGCGGCGGCATCGCGAGCGGTGCCGGTTTGGAGTGCGTTGTAGTCGCAGTAGGTGCAGAAGTCGTGGATTTTACTGTTGGTGATTTTGAGGTTTCCCTCGCTCCAAATTCCGCCATCGAAGAGAACGCGGCAGCCGTCGCCGGTGTTTTTTTCATCGTTGGCATCGAAATAGGTGGAGTGGTTAGCGGCATCCCACGACAGGTGGGCGTTGCCGTTGATGTCCACATTATCTATAATAAGAGTGGCACCGGATTCCACTTTGAATAGGGCGGTTTTGATGCCTTTGGTGTCGTAGGTTTCGGTCTTGTTCCAGAAGCTGTAGCCATTGCCGTTGATGGTGACGGTGATGTTGCCTTTAATGGTAATTTGGCCGGTGATGCTGACATTGCCGGTGAGATTGTAGGTGGCACCGGTGGTGATGGTGTAGGTGTTTTTTGCTGAATCGTATGTGCCCGGTTTCCACGTGCCGGAGATGTTGACAGCGGCAGCGGTGGCGGGAAAAATCAAGCTTAAAATTGCTATAATTATTGATGTGTAAAAGCTTTTCATGTGTGGTTGAAAAAAATAGGTGTGTAGATAAAAAAAGAGGAGGTGGTTTGAAAGAAAATTGTAATAATTTAGTCACCAAATGACAAAAATCGGGGCAAATATACAAAAAGAATTACACAGAGAGCCGGAAATTAACCAATGTTAACTAATTTTATGATTGCAGTGTAAGATTTTGGGAGATTGGCTTGAACATTTCTTACATTTGCAAAGGTGAAAATATGTTAATATGAAAATTGTAACACGTTGAAAATCAATAAAATAACAACGGGGGGGGGGGGTAGATAATTATAGTTAAATAGTGTCAAAACTATTGCCGCGTTCGATTTTTTCTTGTAATTTTGCGACCGTAAACCTACGCAGAGGATATAGGCACACAAGCCTGCACACTTATCTTAAATTCCAATTTACGCAAGCACACCTTATCCATTCTACGCAAGCTACAACTTTGAAACTTATACCTGATTTTTTAGCATCTTATTATGAATTTACTGCACAGAATTGCTGTCACCATACTCATGGCGTCTACTGCTATCGCCGCCTCGGCGGTAGTGCAAGATTCCGTGCGCATATTTTTCAGACAAAGTAGGATAAATTTGGATATGTCGTTGCATGGCAACGACACTGCGCTCTCTGCGATTAGAGACCGCTTAAGTTGTCAGTACCCCGATAGCCTGTTTCGGTTGGAACGCTTGGAGGTGGTAGGTGGGGCATCCCCCGAAGGCTCCATAGCGTTCAACCGATGGCTTTCAGAGCGCCGTGCCGAGGTGTTGTTCAACTACTTCGGCCAATTTGAGCAGTTGCCCGATTCGATGATGACCTTCACGTTTGTGGGTCGCGACTGGCAGGGTCTAATCCGCTTGGTCGAAGCCGATGCCAACGTGCCTTATCGCGATGAGGTGCTCGATATGCTGCGCGAAATCGTGGCTCACGACGGCCAGTCCTTCGACGGCCTCGATGCCGTGACGTGGCTCAAACAGTTGCGCGGCGGCAAGCCCTACTTGTACATGTACCACCACCTCTTCCCCGAGCTCCGCGCCTCGCAATTGCGCCTGTGGTACGCCACCGCGTGGCGCCTGCGCAAACTCAGCTCCACTCCCTCTCCGCTCTCCACCCTCCGTTCTCCGCTTATGCCCTCCTCTCCGCCCTCCACTCTCCACACCCCGCTTATACCCTCCTCTCCGCTCTCTGCGCTCCACTCTCCGCTCTATATAGCGCTGAAAACCAACCTCTTATCCGACGTGCTGCTCATTCCCCACATCGGTGCGGAGGTATACCTCGGCGGCAACTTCTCCGCCACGGCCAACTGGTTCTACGGCTGGTGGAAGACCGACCGCCACCACTGGTATTGGCGCGCTTACGGCGGCGACCTCGGCGTCCGCTACTGGTTCGGCAAGGCCGCTGCTGCCAAACCGCTCACCGGCCACCACATCGGAGTGTATGCACAGGCGTTCACCTACGACTTCGAAATCGGCGGCAAGGGCCAGATTGCAGGCCGTCCCGGCGGTTCGCTGTGGGATAAGTGCCACGTGGGCGCCGGCATCGAGTATGGCTACTCGTTGCCCATTCGCCGCCGGCTCAACCTCGACTTCAGCATCGGCTTCGGCTATGTCACCGGCGAGTACTGGGAGTACAAGCCCGTGGACGACTGCTACGTGTGGCAAGCCACCAAGCATCGCCACTGGTGGGGTCCGACCAAGGCCGAAGTGTCGCTGGTGTGGCTCATCGGCCGCGGCAACGTCAATCGGAAAGGAGGTGCGCAATGATGCGATTCATCCGTCTGCTGTGCCTGCTCGCCATCATTCCGCTGCTGAGCGCCTGCGAGCACAAAGAGCTATGCTACCAACACCCGCACGTGGGTCATATCCGCGTGGAGTTCGACTGGATGTACGCCCCCGAAGCCAATCCCGCCGGTATGTGCGTGCTGTTCTACCCCGTGGGCGGCGGCGAGCGCGTGCGCTTCGACTTCGCCGGCACCACCGGCGGCGAGGTGCAACTCCGCGCCGGCTCCTACTTGGTGATGTGCTACAACAACGACACCGAGGCCGTGCAATTCGCCGGCACAAGCTCGTTCTTCGACTACACCTTCTTCACCCGCGCCGGCAACGTGCTTGAACCCATCTACGGCAACGGCGCCAACTACGCCCCGCGCACCGACGACGAGCCGGTGGTGATTTGTCCCGACCAAATGTGGGGAGCCATCGCCACTGAAGTCGAAGTCGGCGACTTCGGCATCCGCTACCTCTCCCACCGCGGCGACAACAGCCGCGCCACAGTGGTGGAAGTGCCCATCACCAACGACCAAGTCATCGTGCTCTTCCCCCACGAACTCACCTG
Organism: Muribaculaceae bacterium; assembly: GCA_051878535.1. Classification (GTDB taxonomy): domain Bacteria; phylum Bacteroidota; class Bacteroidia; order Bacteroidales; family Muribaculaceae; genus CAG-873. The sequence goes on along the minus strand of JBJEKG010000211.1, from coordinate 221 downwards.
CACCTACACCTACGAAGTGCGCAACGTGTCGAACCTCAAACACGTGGCGCAGATGTGCGCTTCGCTCTCCGGCATGGCCGGCCGTCTCACCATGGCCGGCGAATCGCTCAGCACGGAGAGTGTCACCCTGCCTTTCGAGGCGTTAAGCGACGGCAAATCAACCATCTACGGCCAATTCTACACCTTCGGCCGCAATGCCGCCAACCCCGACCGCAACCGGC
>JBJEKG010000210.1:0-9770 GCA_051878535.1 Muribaculaceae bacterium | reverse complement strand
AAACCTCCAAGCTGGGCATCGCGCGTGCCAACGAGCTCAAATACGTGTTCCAAGGACGCAATATGGAGGACGTGTTCGACATTATCCCCGCCGACCACCACTTCCTCCAGCCCTGTTCCGGCGAAAATATTGATGAAACCGTGGCCTACGTGTTGGAGTATCCTCACTGGAGCCTGTCGCTGCAAACTCACAAACTAATCGACATAAAATGAAGCGTTTAGCCATCATATTTGCCCTGATTCTGAGCATTATCGCCGCCAAGGCGCAGAGCGACACGTTGGTGTCGATTGTGTGCACGTCGCCCGGCACCGAAATATACGAATTGGAAGGTCACGCCGTCATCCACCTGCGATTCGACGCCGACCGCGACTTCGCCGTGAGCTACGGCCAGTTCGACTTCAATTCGCCCAACTTCGTCTACCGCTTCGTAAGCGGTCAAACCGACTACCACGTGGCCGTATTCCCTTGGTCTTCATTCATTTACCAATATCAATACGGCCCGCAACCGCGCACCATCGTGGAGCATCCAATCCGTCTCACCGGCGACGAGGTGCTGCGCCTGGCTGCCCTGTTGGAGGAGAATTTGCGGCCGGAAAACCGTGTGTATCGTTATAATTACGTCAAAGATAACTGCGCCACGCGCCCGCTGCTGATGATTGAGCGGACCATCGGTCGCAAAATCGCCTTAGGGCCTGTGCCTCAGCCATTTGAAGAAGGTAAAACCACCTTCCGCGATGTGATGCGCTATTACCACCGCAGCTATCCGTGGTATCAATTCGGCATCGACATCTGCCTCGGCAGCGGTATCGACTACCCGCTCACTCGCCGCGAGATGGCCTTCGCGCCCACGGTGCTCACCTCGCTACTCACGCCGCAAGCCGACAGCATTGTGGGCGAGGCGCGCGTGTACGAACCGGAGCGCCCGGCCGCCGGCGAGCCCACGCCGTGGTATCTCACTCCGCTGTGCATCTGCTGGCTGTTCTTCGCCGTAGCTTTGTGGCTTACTGTCAAGCATTTACGCACCGAGCGCGAGCCGCGCGTGTTCGACATATTTTACTTTGGAGTGAAATTCTTGGCCGGAATTTTGGTCACATTCCTCATCTTTATTTCCGTGCACGAAGCCACCTCGCCCAACCTTTTATTGATGTGGCTCAACCCATTAGCCATCGTGCCCTGCATTTTTCTTTGGATAAAATCGCCAAAAAAGGCGGTTATTTGCTATCATTTTTGTAACTTTGCACTCGTATTTGCGATGTGCGCCATTTGGCCGTTCCAAAATCAGGTGGCAAATGCGGCATTTTGGCCGCTCATTGCGGTTGATTTGATGCGTTCCGGCGCGTGCATCTATCTGAATATCAAACAGAAACGTAATGAAAAATAACGAACGCCGTTCACGTATGCCCCGCTTGTTTGTGGCCCTGATTACCTCAGTGGCCGCGATGGCTGTGTCGGCCGCCAACCCGGCGGTGCGCCCGCAGCTGGTGGTGGGTATCATGATTGACGGCCTCGACACCCAATATCTCGACCTGCTACGCGAGCAGTTCGGCCCCGACGGCTTCAACCGCCTGCTCAACCAGGGCGTGGTGATTGCCAACGCAGATTACGGCACCAACCTCGACGTCACAGCCGCTACCGCCGTGCTCATGACCGGCGCTTCGCCCTCCACCACCTCAATCACCTGCGGCGAAGTCTACGACCGCGCCAAGATGCGCGCCGTGCAAGCGCTCTACGACCCCGAGGTGATGGGCAATTATACCACCGAGACATTCTCGCCTCGCGCCTTGGAAGTCAGCACCTTAGCCGACGAAGTGCGCATCGCCGGCGGCGGCGTCACCCGCGTGTACGCCATCGCGCCCGACGCCCCCGAAGCCATCCTCATGGCCGGTCACAGCGCCAACTGCGCCTTCTGGCTCAACCGCACCAACGGCAACTGGGCCACCTCGACCTTCTACCGCGACGTGCCAGCCATGCTCTCCACTCGCAACCGTCGCGACCACCTCTCCTCGCGCCTCGACACCATGCAGTGGACGCCGTTCAAGACAGTGGACCACTATCCCGGCCTGCCCGAGCACCTCACTCACTATCCCTTCCGCTACGTATTCCCCGGCGGTAAGGCCGAGCGCTACGACATGTTCGTGGCATCGCCCATGTTCAACACCGAGGTCACCAATTTCGCCGGCGCGCTCATCACCGATATGCACCTCGGCAAGGCCGACGGCGTGGACATGATTAACATCGTCTACACCCTTCACCCCTACGACTACACTCGCAACTACGATAACCGCTACGAGCTCATCGACGCATACCTGCGCCTCGATGCCAACTTGGCGCGGCTGTTCTCCATGGTCGACCAATCCGTTGGCCTCGACCGCTCGCTGTTCTTCGTGGCCGCCACACCGCCCTCGGGCCGCTCGCGCCGCGACGACGAGCAGTGGAACATCCCCTACGGCGAGTTCTCCACCAAGAAAGCCAAGTCGCTGCTCAACCTCTACCTTATGGGCAAATACGGTAACGGTGACTGGGTCAGCGCATACCACAACGGCCAGTTCTACCTCAACCTCAAGCTCATCAACGATAGCAACCTCGATGCCGCCGCCGTGCGCACCGATGCCGCCTCGTTCCTCACCCGCATGAGCGGTGTCGACCGCGTCTACACCCTCGAAGAGGTCATCCTCGGCCGCGGCGAAGAGCGCCTCGAAGGCATGCGCCGCAACACCTACGCCCCCACCGCCGGCGACCTCTACGTGGAAATCGACCCGGGATGGGAGCTGGTCGACGACATCGACCGCCCCGCACCCGACAACCGTATTCATTACGTTAAGCGCTTGGCCTCGGCCACTGCGCCCGTGTTCATCCTCGCGCCCAACCTCGACGCCCGCACCATCGACACTCCCGTTGACATCCGCTTCGTCGCTCCCACCGTGGCGCGACTGCTCCGCATCCGCTCTCCCAACGCCGCCGCCCTGCCCGCGTTGCTGTTTTGAGCCCTTTCACTCGCTCCTTCGCGGCTTTTTTACCCTAAGATAGTGAAAATCAGCAAAATTTTCACTACCTTTGCACATTATTTTATATCTCGATAATAAAAACAACCATTATATATGTCAATCCTTTCATTCTTACAAGGTATTTTCGGTTCGAAAGCTGACCGCGACAACAAGGCCTACCGCAGCTACGTGGAATCGAAAATCAACGTCCTCACCGACGAATTCAAAGCGCTTTCCAACGACGAATTGCGCGCTCGCATCGCCGACATTCGCAAGGCTGTGCACGATGCCGTGGCCAAAAAGGAAGCCGAAATCAAATCCATCCGCGAGGAAATCGAGAAAATCAAAATGGAACATCGTGCTCCCTTATGGACAAAAATCGACCATATTGAAGCCGACATCAAGAAAATCCTCGATGAAAAGCTTGAGGTGGCTCTCCCCGAAGTGTTTGCTGCCGTGCGCGAGGCCGCTCGCCGTTTCGCTAACAATGAAACCGTGGTGGTAACCGCCAACGACCTCGACCGCGACCTCGCCGGCAAGGGCAAGGACTTCGTGGAAATCGATGGCGACAAAGCCATCTGGCACAACCACTGGATGGCCGGTGGCAACGAAATCACTTGGGACATGGTTCACTACGACGTGCAACTCATTGGTGGTAAAGCCCTGTTTGAAGGCAAGATAGCCGAGATGGCCACCGGTGAAGGTAAAACCCTCGTGGCCACCCTGCCCGTGTTCCTGCGCTCGCTGGCCGGCCGCGGCGTGCACGTGGTCACCGTCAACGACTACCTCGCCAAGCGCGACTCCGAGTGGATGGGACCGCTCTACCAATTCCTCGGCTCAACCGTCGACTGCATCGATAAACACCAACCCAACTCGCACGAGCGCCGCGCCGCCTACGCTTGCGACATCACTTACGGCACCAACAACGAGTTCGGCTTCGACTACCTCCGCGACAACATGGTAATGTCGCCCGACGACAAGGTGCAACGCAAACCCTACTTCGCCATCGTCGACGAGGTCGACTCCGTGCTCATCGACGATGCCCGTACCCCTTTGATCATCTCCGGCCCCATGCCCAAAGGCGAAGAGCAATGCTTCGACGAATACAAAGGCAACGTGTTCAACGTTGTTCAAGCCCAGCGCCGCCTCATTAACCAAATCCTGGTCGAAGCCAAAGAAAAAATAGCTTCCACCGACAAGGAAGTGCGCCGCGAAGGCGCCCTGCTGCTATTCCGCGCATTCAAGGGCCTGCCCAAGTATCAGCCGCTCATCAAGTTCCTCAGCCAAGACGGCATGAAGAACCTGCTGCTCGAAACCGAAGCCCACTATCTCCAAGATAACGCTCGCGAAATGCCTATCGTCACCGACCCGCTCTACTTCGTCATCGACGAAAAGAATCGCTCGGTAGAACTCACCGACAAGGGCCTCGACGAGCTCACCGGCAAGGCCAACGACCCCACATTCTTTGTACTTCCCGACATCGCTGCCCAGCTCAGCGAACTCGAACTTATCACCGACAAAGACGAGCGCCAAGAGAAAAAAGACAAGGTTATGGCTGAATATGCCATCAAGAGCGATCGCGTCCACACCGTCAACCAGCTCCTCAAAGCCTACACCCTCTTCGAAAAAGACGTGGAATACGTTATCGACGACAACAAGATTAAGATTGTCGACGAGCAAACCGGCCGTATCATGGAAGGCCGCCGCTACTCCGACGGTCTCCACCAAGCCATCGAAGCCAAGGAGGGCGTGAAGGTGGAAGCTGCCACCCAAACCTTCGCCACCATCACCCTGCAGAACTACTTCCGCATGTACTACAAGCTCGCCGGTATGACCGGTACGGCCATCACCGAAGCAGGCGAGTTTTGGGATGTGTACAAGCTCGAAATCGTGCAAATCCCCACCAACAAGCCAGTGGCTCGTGAGGATATGAACGACCGCGTGTACCGCACCAAGAAGGAGAAGTACAAGGCCATCATCCGCGAAATCGAACGCCTCCACGCCATCGGTCGCCCCGTGTTGGTGGGCACCACCTCCGTGGAAATCTCCGAGCTGCTCTCGCGCATGCTCACCATCGCCAAGATTCCTCACAACGTGCTCAACGCCAAGCTCCACCAACGCGAAGCTGAAGTAGTGCGCCTCGCCGGTCAGCCCGGCGCCGTCACCATCGCCACCAACATGGCCGGCCGCGGTACCGACATCAAGATTCCGCAGGAAGTCAAGGATATGCAAGACATGGAAATCGTCAAGGGCAAAGCCGTGGGCGGTTTGGCCATCATCGGCACCGAGCGCCACGAATCACGCCGCGTCGACCGCCAGCTCCGCGGTCGTTCCGGCCGTCAAGGCGACCCCGGCTCGTCCGTGTTCTTCGTGTCGTTCGAAGACCAACTCATGCGTATATTCGCCTCCGACACCGTGATGAGGATGCTCGACCGCCTCGGCTTTAAAGAAGACGAAATGCTTGAGCACAAGATGGTTAGCAACGCCATCGAAAAAGCCCAGCGCCGCGTCGAAGAAAACAACTACGGCATCCGTAAGCGCCTGGTGGAATACGACGACGTGATGAACAACCAGCGTAACGTAATCTACACCCGCCGCCAGCACGCCCTCGACGGCGAACGCCTCGCCAACGACATCGCCAACGTAATCAAAGACACCGTCAACGATGTTATCGGCCGCTACGAAAGCGACTTCGCCCTGCTCACCACCGAAATCTACCGCGTATTCTCCATCGAGCCCCCTTACACCGCCGAAGAATACGTCAACCTCGACACCGACGAGCGCGTCGAACGCCTCCAAAAGGCCGTGCTCGAAGCACAAGAACGCCGCAACGCCAAAATCGTGGAAGTGGCCATGCCCGTCATCAACAACCTCATGGCCAACAGCGAATACCGCGGCAAAATTATCGTGCCCATCTCCGACGGCAAGCGCGTTTACCACCTGCGCATCGACCTCGACCAAGCCGTGGCCACCAACGGTCAAAACATCATCAAAGAATGGCAAAAAGCCATCTCGCTGGTGTGCATCGACGAATACTGGATGGAACACCTGCGCGAAGTCGACCAACTCCGCCAGTCGGTGCAAAATGCGTCCTACGAGCAAAAAGACCCCTTGGTTATCTACAAAATCGAGGCCTTCCACCTCTTCCAAGACATGGTCTCGCGGCTCAACTGCAAGACCCTTAGCTCGCTGATGCGCGCATTCATCCCCGAACCCGAACGCAAAGAAGAAGGCGCACCGCAACCTCAAGTGCAACACGCTGCCCCCGAGATGCCTCGCCGCTACAACTACCAAACCTCCAAAGCAACCCTCCCCAGCGAAGAATCCGCCCAGCAACAAGCACAACGCCGCGCTGCCGCCGCTCCCCAAGGCCAACAACAACGCGTGATGCCCATCACCGTCGGCCCACGCGTCGGCCGCAACGACCCCTGTCCCTGCGGTTCCGGCAAAAAATACAAAAACTGCCACGGCCGCAACGCCTAAAATGAGCAGCCCTGTGCGCGATAGCGGCCGACCGCCCTCCCGGGCGGCCGGCCGCCGCCATACCCACCGTAGTGCCGCGGCTCGCTGCGGCATACAAGACAGGCCACCACGAACACCGCCGACGAGGCATAAAACCTCTTGGCATTATCATAGAACGCCTCAGCCAACCCCTCCGACGGCACAATGCGATTCTCGCGAATAACACCCTTCTCGACCAAATCAATGACCGCCAGCAAAAGCAAAGCCTTGTGCGGCGCCGGCCTCCCCAACTTCACCGCCGTATGCAGCGCCCCAAAGCACCCCGCATAATATCCAAAATCCTTCATAGTATAGCGTTTAATTATTGTGTTAGTAATTCCAAGAGGAGGGCGAACTGGGCGTCATAGCGCTGGGTCGGTTCGCTGTATCTCTTTTTAGATTATTCTGTTTAAATCAAATCAATAGAAATTACATTCCGTAACAAGGCGTCATCTCAAATAAACACGCTTGCAAGCCCTCATATCGTGGGAAGGCATACTGTGGGGAAGCTTCGGCTGAGTACGCATCATATTCACCATCCGACACTTCGAATGCGCGTTGAACTGAATTTGCAATATGCCACATCATTACTGGAGGGACAGCGTTACCAATCGCTTTGTACTGACGGATTGGAGAAACGACATCAAGAAAGAAAGAGTCAGGGAAGCTTTGAATGCGTGCAGCTTCGCGACAAGAGAAACGGCGATAACGATTACCGACCATTAGAACTGGATCGGTTGAGTTTAGGCTAACTTTAGCGAGATGAGCGCTTATTGTGTTGCACGGCTCCGATAAATCCTGAGCACGCCCCTTATTCATTTTGTCTCGAACCGCCATCATGCCTGCTACTGCTCTATCACTAAAGAAGAGAGCTTCATTTGTGTTTTCAGATTCATCAATTACATCGCCAAGAACGCTTGATGTTGGGATGTAGTGGGAAAAAACAAAATTGTCAAGGTCTATTTGATCGCGAAAACCTATAATGATGACACGCTCCCGCTTTTGGGGTACACCAAATCGCGAAGCATTCACAAGAAAAAATTGTACGTGATAACCTGCATCAGAAAATTCGCGGATAATCATAGGAAATGCTTTCTTATTATTAGCAGATAGTATGCCCTTTACGTTCTCCGCGATAAAAGCGCGAGGCTTTTTTTCTTTGAGAATTTTTACCATCTCGAAAAAAAGCATCCCTCTCTCGTCTTTATATCCAAGACGAGGTGGGTTCTGGGCGGAAATGGAGAAAGATTGACATGGGAATCCACCAACCAATACATCAAAATCCGGAATTTTAGAAGGAATGATGTCGCGAACGTCTTTGACCATACATTTATGGTCAAAGTTAGCATTATAAATTTTGGTGCAGTATTCGTCATTGTCAACAGCGTAGACTATGTCAAATGCTGAACGTGGGTATTCAGTTTCAAGGAAACTGAACCCCCCAATAATGCCTAAATCCATTCCTCCACATCCGCAGAAGAGAGAAGCGACTTTTAACCTTGCCATACCAATAATTCTTCAGGTTTAAACTTAGATGAATCAAAAGAGACTTCCATGCCATTGCGCGGTAGTGCCTGAATAACATCAGTTTTATACAGAGCAACGGGGTTGCGAAGAATATACAACGTCTTATCAGCTGAACTTAGCATCAGTCGATATACGCAATAATGTTCCCTATTTGTTTCAGCGACAGCCCACTCATTCGGAGACATGTGGAAGCTGAAAAGATTAATTTTTTGCCTACTTATGGTAGTTTTAACCTCAATATATCTGTGATGATTAGTTCCATCGCCTTCCAGACTATCGATGTCAAAACCTGGGTGATATGAAGGGCTGTCAACAATTGCAATTAAATGAAGGAGATTTTCATATCCTGCAATTTTAAGACGTTGTTTCTCGTGCGAATAAATAATAGATTCGCCAATATTTCCGATGTCCTTTTTAGTAGTGCTATTGCTCTCTATGATCTCGGCAATCCGAGTGTCAAAAACGACATCAACTTCAGATGACTCAATGATTGAACGGATATCTGTTTTGAACTTGTTTGGGTCTACAAGCTTATTTACATAAGAAAACCATTGTGATTCAATTGGCGCGAGCATACTCGGTTGGAGATTCGTAACGCCGTAGAATTGATCATAGCCATCAAAGAATGATTTATCCTCGATAAAAGATTGGATGTCTTTTAGCGAATTTGGTTTTAAAAAGAAGTAGCCATCCATACGTCGTTCGAGCAAGGATGCAATCTCCATATAATCCAAAATATCACCAGCATACCGAACAACATCTCCTTTTGTTCTGGGCTTGCCCTTTGAACTGATATTTCGTTTATCGTTTTTGTTGTAGTACTTAAGATTCTTTCTACGGTTTGACAATATTATTTGAGCAACTTCTCGTGGAGAACGTTTCCCTGTTGTAACGTTTAGGTCGTTAAATATACAATAAGTAGCTTCTTCGTCAGATATAGCCATGTCTTTTTCTGAACCATCTGCTGCAAGAAGCTCATTTCCACACATTAAAACCTTAATAATAAATTGAGCAGGCTTAAATCGAACTCCGTTAGAAATAAGCTCAATATTATCTAAAGGTTTAATATGTCCGCCGGGGAACTGAAAAGAAAGCATCAAGAACTTGAAAAATTGCGTTAGATCTTGGTTCTCATGCAAAAAGAATGAGAGCATTGAAGTCTCGGTGACATCTGTTATCTTGTCTTCATTATAAAAAGCACACAAAGCAGAGATCTCTGTTCGCCAGTTTTCAATAGTCTTCTGCTTTAAACCTATATTGCCCGGGAATAAGCGTATAGCCTTGTTGATTTGCTCCGCATATTCTTTGCAAGAAGCAGGCTTAATTTTACAACATTCGGTTGCCATATACAGCAATACGTTCTCTATATTGCTTTTAAACCGAGGACGCACAAAATGTATACGGAGATAATCTGTGTCTGGTATGTGATAATATTTGCTCATAGTTGTATTATTAGTGATTCGGCAATAGATTTTCCTAATAAAGGAGGAACAGCATTGCCAACTTGTTTAAGTTGGCTTGTACGACTACAAGTAAAGATAAAGTCATCAGGGAATGATTGTAGCCGAGCACTTTCTCGAACTGTAGGTATGCGATTGTAGAGATAATGAAAATGGTGCCTATGGCCTGTATCGATAGTGAAGCTCGGCCTCTTGCTGTTTAAACGGGTCCAGGCAATATGAACTCGCCGAGTTTCTTGCAGTTCGACAGGCAAATCCTTGTAGTTGCCGCCATCCGGAACCAAAGAAATTATATCAA
>JBJEKG010000209.1:5227-9834 GCA_051878535.1 Muribaculaceae bacterium | reverse complement strand
GGTGCCACCAAGGATTCTTGCACCCAAACTCGTATCACCGCCTTCATGGATTCTACCATCTTCAAAGGCTTCACCCTCCACGGTGACTTCACCTACGACGTGCAAAACCTGCTGAACACCTCCGCTTACATGCCCGTTTACGGTTACAACTCTTGGGGTAACATCTCCGAACCTTCCTACATCGTTCCCGTTTCTTGGGCTGACGCTCGTCAAACCAACACCAAGGACGACATGTGGACCATGAACGTTTACGGTACTTACGAAACTTCCTTCAGCGACCTCAACTTCAAAGTTATGGCAGGTGCTACCGCTGAACAAGAAGACTACAACTACCTCTACGCTAAACGCGACGAACTCCTCAACGTCGACCAACCCTACCTCGGCCTCACCACCGGTGGCGCTGACGGCACAGGCTACACCATCTCCAACACCATCACCCACCGCGCTACCGCCGGCTTCTTCGGTCGTGTTAACCTCGACTATAAGGGCATCTACCTGTTGGAACTCAACGGCCGCCTCGACGGCTCCAGCCGATTCCCCGCTAACGACCAATGGGCTTTCTTCCCCTCCGGTTCTATCGGCTATCGTTTCTCTGAAGAACCTTACTTCGAACCCCTCAAACAATACGTAAGCAACGCTAAACTCCGCGCTTCTTACGGTTCGATCGGTAACGAAGCTATCGGCTCCAACAAATTCATCTCCGTTGTTAACGGCCCGTACACCGGCTCTTGGCTCACCTCTTCCAACGCCGGCATCAAATACTCCGGTATGCCTACCCTCGTTTCCAACACCCTTACTTGGGAACGCGTTACCACCTTCGACGTAGGTTTGGACTTCGGTATCCTCAACGGCGAAGTTAACGGTAGCTTCGACTGGTTCTCTCGCACCACTGCCGACATGCTCGGCCCGGGCGCTGACCTCCCCTCTACCCTCGGTACCACCGCTCCTTACGGCAACAACGGTAAACTCCGCACCAACGGCTGGGAACTCTCTCTGAGCTGGAACCACCGCTTCGGCGACGTTGACGTATACGCCACCGCTACCCTGGCCGACGCCAAAACCAAAATCGTAGAATGGCGCAACGACACCGGCAAACTCTACTCCTGGATCCCCGGCCAATCCAACTTCACCGAAGGTGAATACTACGGCGACATCTGGGGCTTCGAAACCGACCGCTACTTCGACGACGCTGACCTCAACGCCGACGGCACCACCAAACTCGACCAAACCGCTCTCGAATCCGGCTCCTTCCACTATGGTAAAGGCGACATCATGTTCGTTGACCAAAACGGCGACGGCAAAATCAACTTCGGTGATCCCAACATGACCGACGAAGACGGCAAACTCATCCCCATCGGCACCCAACGCAACCACGGTGACCTCGTTAAGATCGGTAACACCCAACCCCGCTACGAATACTCATTCCGCCTCGGCGCTGCTTGGAAAGGCTTCGACCTCGACCTCTTCTTCCAAGGCGTCGGCAAACGCGACATGTGGATGACCTCCGCCTTCGTTGTTCCCTTCGCTCGCGGCACGGACGCTATCTACTCCAACATGATGTCCTACAACAAGCAAGTCCTCGACATCGAAAACGAATGCCTCTCCGGCGAAATCCTCGTTGACCAAAACAACAAATATCCTCGCCTCTATCCCGGCGCAGGTGGCCAAGGCCGTCTCAGCGGTATCAACGCAGGTCGCTACAACTTCTATCCCCAATCGCGCTACCTCATGAACATGGCTTACCTCCGTCTGAAAGCCGTTACCGTTGGCTACACCCTGCCTCAAGCCCTCACTCAAAAGGCTCTCATCCAAAAGGCTCGCGTTTACTTCAGCGCCGACAACCTGTTCCTCCTCTACAATGGTATGAGCGACTATCCTCTTGACCCCGAAGTTACCACCGGTGGCACCGGCACCGAATCTCAAATGTCGGGCAACGGTTACTTCGGCCGTACCACTCCTATCAACCGCACTTACTCCGTAGGTCTGCAAGTAACATTCTAATATTAGCATCCAATTATGAAAAAAATATTTGCATTAGCGCTCATCGCCACTGCCGGCGCAGCCCTCACCGGTTGCAACGACTTCCTCGATGATAACCGCTACCCGTTGACCTCCATCGTCAACAACCCGGCTTACTGGAGCAACCCCTCCAACTGCCAACTCCAAGTGGACCGCTACCAAGACGAAATCCAACCCGGCTACGGCTCGGGCTCGGGCTACGGCTGGTCGCTCTTCAAAACCCTTAGCGATGACCAAGTCGGCTCTTCATTCGCCGACTGGGCTTATCCCACCGAAACCGCTACCGTAGGCGAATACGACTACGACATCGTTCGCGGTGCCAACATCATCATCGATGGCGTGCAATCCGCCGACCTCTCCAAAGCCGACCGTATCAACTACGAAGGCATCGCCAAACTCATCCGCGCTTACGAATACTACAAACTCGTGCGCATGTTCGGCGACGTTTGCTGGTTCTCCCACCAAGTTGACCCCGGTGACCCCGAAGCCCTCTACGCTGCTCGCACCAACCGCGACATCGTAATGGACTCCGTCCTCCAAGACATCAACTACGCTATCGCAGGCATCTCCACCGGCAAGAACATCATCGCTTGGAGCAAGGACCTCGCCCGCGCTATCAAGAGTGAAGTTTGCCTCTATGAAGGTACTTTCTGCCGCTACCGCACCGTTGCCGAAAACGGCATCGCTCCCAACGAAGAACGCGCCAAAAAGTTCCTCCAAGAATGTGCTAACGTTTCTCTGGAACTCGTAAACAACTACGGCTTCAACGCCGACAACTACCAAGCCGTTTACAACTCCACTTGGTCAGGCGACGAATCCCTCGGCATTCCCGCCTTCAACTCCAACCCCGAAATCATCTTCGGTCGCCGCTACGACTCCGTTAACGGCCGTCACTCCACCATCTCTTACACCGCTTCTTCCACCACCACCAGCGGTATGTCGCTCGACGCTTTCCGTGCATTCCTCTTCTCCGACGGTCTGCCCGAAGCTCTCACCTCTTGCGACAAAACCCTCGTTGGTGTTCCCGAAGAAGGCGCCCTCAGCATCGCCAACCTCCTTGCTGTTCGCGACGGTCGTCTGTCCATAATCACCGACCCCTACGTTTACTACAAAGGTCTTGAATGGGGCCGCGCCGGCTGTGTAGGTATGTCCTCGTCCTCCGGCTTCGGTATCGCTAAATACGATAACACCGCTCTGCCCGTGAACGACCGTACCAACTCCGCTCAAAACTACACCTGCGCTCCTATCTTCTGGAACTCCTGGATCATGCTTAACTACGCTGAAGCTAAGGCCGAACTCGGCACCCTTACCGACGCCGACCTCAACCTCACCGTTAACAAGCTCTTCACCCGCGCCGGTCTCCCCACTCGCACCGTTGCTCAGCTCTCCGCTATCAACGACCCCGCCAACAACCATGGCGTTTCCTCACTCCTGTGGGAAATCCGTCGCTGCCGTCGTTGCGAACTCATGTTCGACAACTGGATCCGCTACTGGGACCTCGTTCGCTGGCACCAACTCGACAAACTCGACAGCAACACTCACCCCGACATCCTCCGCGGTGCTTACGTTGCTAACGCTCCCGAACAACCCTCTATCGTAGACGGCGAAGGCTTCATGCGCGCTTACACCAACAACCGTAAGTTCGACAAGAAGTACTACCTCTATCCTATCCCCACCAGCCAAATCGACCTCTACACCGGTGCCGGATACACCCTCAACAAGAACTTCGGCTGGTAATCCCCATTACCTCCAATTCTATAAAAAAAGCGCCCGCAAGGGCGCTTTTTTTATGCCTTTCAGCATATTTGCATTTTTTTACAAATTTTTTTGCCAAATTGTTTGCACAATTGATTTCTCTTTTGTTATTTCGCGTAGTGTTTCTGAAATCACCATTTTTTTAGTCTAAAAACTCATTATTATATATGATATTCAAATTTAGAATTGTTTCCGACGGCACCGACAACTTCAAACGTGTCATCGAAATTGACGCCCAATCCACATTCCTCGACCTCAAAAACGCTATCTGCGATTCCGTAGGTTACGACAAAATGCAAATGGACTCTTTCTTCATCTGCGACGACAATTGGGAAAAACGCAAAGAAATCACCTTCGAAGACATGGACTTCGATTCCGACGAAGATGTATACTTGATGGAAGACGCCTACCTCGAAGACTTCATCGACGACGAAGGCCAACGCCTCCTCTACGTCTTCGACTACATGACCGACCGTGCATTCTTCATCGAAATGACCGAAATGATTCCCGGCCGCACCCTCAAAGACCCCTTCTGCTCCCTCTCACAAGGCAAAGCCCCGGCTCAAACCATGGACATCGACGAATTCGACAAACAACTCGAAGCCAAAGCCGCCAAACGCCAATCCGAACTCGAACTCGACGACGAACTCTTCACCGCCGAAGGCTACGACCCCGACGAAATCGCCTCCTTCTCCGAAGAAGACCCCATCTACTAACCATCGCGCTTGGATTCAATCGATTACAAGTAGAGCCGAGGCTTGCCTCGGCATACCCGGATGGCCCACCAGCGAATCATACATCGATTAAGTCCTTTTCTTCAATCGATTACAAGT
>JBJEKG010000209.1:0-5127 GCA_051878535.1 Muribaculaceae bacterium | reverse complement strand
AGAGCCGAGGCTTGCCTCGGCATACCCGGATGGCTCACCAGCGAATCATACATCGATTAAGTCCTTTTCTTCAATCGATAACAAGTAGAGCCGAGGCTTGCCTCGGCATACCCGGATGGCTCACCAGCGAATCATACATCGCAACCAACCGCGAAGCGGTTGCGCATACCCCTCAACCCCACATTGGCGAAGCATACGTGGGGGTACAGACACCTCCACCTACGAACCGCAGCGCGGTTCCAATTACCGGTCGCCAACCTTACTATATGATTTCACTTTTTAATAATTTGTAAATTTAAGATTTGAAACATGTCAAATACTAATATATCATCAGAAGAAGTGGCGCAGTTGCGCGACATCGTGCTTGCCGGCGGGCAGCTCTCCGAACAGCAGGTCTACAGCCTGGTCGGAGCGCCGTCGCAGGCTCTGCGCGATGCCGCTGCTGCCGTCACTGCCAAATTCTGCTCACGCAACTTCGACTCGTGCTCCATCGTCAACGCCCGTTCGGGCCTCTGTTCCGAGAATTGCAAGTGGTGCGCGCAGTCCTCGCACTATAATACCGGTTGCCGCACCTATCCGGTTATCGACCACGACGAATGTATGAAGGCGGCCCGCTACAACGCCGCCAACGGCGTCAAACGCTTCTCGTTGGTCGCTTCCGGCCGCTCCGTCAAGGGCGAAGCATTGCGCCAGATGACAGCCATGTTGCGCGAGGTCAAAGAGCAAACCGGCATCTTCACCTGCGCCTCGCTCGGACTGCTCACCCCCGAGGAGCTGCAACAGCTCTGGGACTGCGGCGTGCGTCGCTACCACTGCAACTTGGAGACCGCACCCTCGTACTTCTCCCACCTCTGCACCACCCACACCATCGAGGACAAGCTCGCCACCATCGAGGCCGCACTGAAAATCGGTTTCGAGGTATGTTCCGGCGGCATCATCGGCATGGGCGAAACCGCTCGCCAGCGCGCCGAGTTCGCCATCACCCTGCGCCGCGCCCACCCGCACTCCATCCCGGTGAACATTCTCTCGCCCATCCCCGGCACGCCCTTGGAAGGCACCGCCCCCATCTCCGACGACGAAATCCTCGACGCCATCGCCATCATGCGCCTCACTCATCCCACGGTGGAAATCCGCTTCGCCGGCGGTCGCGCGCGCCTCAGCCGCGAAGTACAACTCGAAGCTATGCGCGTGGGCATCAACGGCGGCCTCGTGGGCGACATGCTCACCACCGTCGGCTCCACCATCGCCTCCGACAAGGCCCTTATCGCCGATGCCGGTTACACCTTTTAACCCGTTGAATATGACCACGAAAGCGATGCGCAAAGAGGTGGCCGAATTAGCCACAGCCAAGGGCCGGAAGCGCTCCGGATGCTTCATGGCCGAAGGCACCAAGTGCGTGCTCGACACCATCGAGCACTTCGACCCGGTGCATCTGTTCGCCACCGAACAGTGGCTCGCCGAGCACCGCCTGCCGGCAGCTGCCGCAGCTGTGGCCGAGCCCTGTTCCCGCGGAGAGTTGGGCGAGATGTCGTCGATGGTGCTCACCCCCGACGTCATCGCCGTCTACCGCCAACCGCAGGCCACCGCCTTCAACCCGCACGCCTTGCGCGGCCGCATCACCGTCGCCCTCGACCGCGTGCAGGACCCCGGCAACCTCGGCACCATCATGCGCTCCGCCGACTGGATGGGCGTCGACACCATCTTGGCCTCCACCGACACCGTCGATTGCTTCAACCCCAAGGTGGTGCAGGCATCGATGGGCGCCATAGCCCGCGTGCGCGTCATCTACGGCGACCTGCCGCAGATGGTGGCGCAGGCCGCCGACCACGTGGCCGTGTGCGGCACCTTCCTCGGCGGCGAAAACGTCTACACCGCCGCACTGCCGCAGTCGGCCGTGGTGGTGATGGGCAACGAAGGCAGCGGCATCTCCGCCGAAGTGGCACAGCTCGTGTCGCGCCGGCTGTTGATTCCCTCCTATCCGCCCGAGCGCCCCACCTCCGAATCGCTCAACGTGGCCACCGCCACCGCCATCATCCTCTCACAGTTTATCGCCCGACGCTATGGCCAAAGCTAAATACAAATCAGTGTGGTTCTGCAGCGAGTGCGGCGCCGATTCGCCCAAGTGGGCGGGCCGCTGTCCGGCTTGCGGCGCGTGGAACACTATGGTTGAAGAATCCGTACCGGTTGCCACCGCTTCCGGCACCTCGCGCTCGCCTTCGCCGGTGGCCTCCGGCACCTCGCAAGCCGTGCCGCTCAACGCCATCTCCACCACCGAGCAACCGCGCATCAAACTGCCCTCGAACGAGCTCAACCGCGTGTTGGGCGGCGGCCTCGTGCCCGGCGCCATGGTGCTCATCGGCGGCGAACCCGGCGTGGGCAAGTCGACCTTGGTGCTGCAAAACCTACTGTCAATCCGTTCAAAGACAATACTTTACGCATCAGGTGAGGAGAGCGCCACGCAACTCAAACTGCGCGCCGACCGCCTTGGTCGCGGCTCCGACAACCTCTTTATCGTGTGCGAAACATCCCTTGAGAGCATCTTCCGCCACATCGAAAAGGTGCAACCCGGCATCGTGGTGGTCGACTCCATCCAAACCATCGCCTCCGATGCCTTGGAATCCTCCGCCGGCAGCGTGAGCCAGGTGCGCGAATGCGCTGCGCAGTTGCTCAAGTTCGCCAAGGAATCCAACGTGCCGGTGCTGCTCATCGGCCACATCACCAAGGACGGCTCGCTGGCCGGCCCGAAGGTGTTGGAACATATCGTCGACGCCGTGTTGCAGTTCGAAGGCGACCGCCAGTACATGTTCCGCATCCTCCGCGCCATCAAAAACCGCTTCGGAAACACCTCTGAATTAGGCATTTACGAAATGGGTCAGAAAGGCCTGCGCGAAGTCACCAACCCCTCCGAACTGCTGCTCAACACCGCCGACACCGCCCTCTCCGGCGTGGCCATCGGCGTCACAATCGAAGGCGCACGACCCTTCCTCATCGAGATTCAGGCCTTGGTGAGCACTGCCGCCTACGGCACGCCCCAACGCGCCGTCACCGGCTTCGATTCCAAGCGCATGAACATGCTTTTGGCCGTGCTCGAGAAGCGCGCCGGCTTCAAATTGGCCGCCAAGGACGTGTTCCTCAACATCGCCGGCGGCATCAAGGTCAACGACCCCGCGCTCGACTTGCCGGTGGTCAGCGCCATCCTCTCGAGCAACTTCGACACGCCTGTGGGCCGCGACGTGTGCCTCACCGGCGAGGTCGGCCTCTCGGGCGAAATCCGTCCCGTGGCGCGCATCGAGCAACGCATCGCCGAGGCCGAAAAGCTCGGCTTCAAGCGCATTATCCTGCCCGCCGGCAGCCTCAAAAGCCTCGACCCGAGCCGTTTTACCATCGAAATCAGCCAAGTGAGCCGCGTGGAAGAAGCGCTCAAGCTCCTATTTACCTAATATACAATCATTTATGACTGCACAAGACATCGTTAGCAAATACTTCCCCGAACTCACTGCCGAACAGCAGCACCAGTTGGAGCTGATGGGCGCGGTTTACCCCGAGTGGAACGAGAAAATCAACGTCATCTCGCGCCGCGACATCGACAACCTCTACATCAACCACGTGCTCCACTCCTTGGTGATTGCCCGCTTCTGGGGCGCCCTCCAACCCGGCACCACCGTGCTCGACCTCGGCACCGGCGGCGGCTTCCCGGGCATACCCTTGGCCGTGCTTTATCCCGAAGTGAAGTTCCACCTCATCGACCGCGTCGGCAAGAAGCTGATGGTGGCTTCGGAGGTGGTTAAAGCCTTGGGTCTCAAGAATGTAACCATCCAACACGGCGACGTGGGCGAGTGTCACGAACGCTTCGACTACGTGGTCAGCCGCGCCGTGATGCCGCTGGATAAATTGGTGAAAGTGTCAGCGCGCAACGTGGCTCGCGGCCGCCGCGGTGTCAACCGCTACGACAACGGCATCATCTGCCTCAAAGGTGGCGACCTCACCGAAGAATCCGCCGCCGTGGCTTTCCCGGTGATTGAGTTCTCGCTCAACGAGTTCGTGAGCGAACCGTCCTACGATACCAAAAAATTGGTCTACGTGCCCATTGTTACCAATAAAAAGTAACTAATATGTTGAAAGTCAAAGCTTTTGCCTTCAACTTTTTCGAGGAAAACACCTATTTGCTGTGGGACGACGCCACCAAGGAGGCCGTGGTCATCGACCCCGGCATGCTGTTCGATGACGAACGCCAAACCTTTGATAATGAGGTGGAAAGCCTCGGATTGAAGGTGAAAACCGTGCTACAAACACACCTGCACCTCGACCACTGCTTCGGCACCAACCATGTGGTGGAAGGGTGCGGCGCCGAGGTGGCCGCCCATCCCGCCGACGCATTCTTGGGTGAAACCATCGTCGACCAGTGCGCCCGTTTCGGCATCCGCATCCCCTTGCAACCGGTGCGCATCACTCGCCCCTTGGCCGACGGCGACCAACTCGTTGTGGGTGAGCATGTTATCAAGGTATTACACGTGCCCGGCCACTCCCCCGGCGGCGTGGCTTTCTATTGCGAAGACATCGCCACAGTGTTTAGCGGCGACTCGCTCTTCCGCGGCGGCATCGGCCGCACCGATCTGCCCGGCGGCAGTATGCCACAACTGTTGCAAAGCATTAAATCACAACTACTTACGTTGCCGGTGTCCACTTTAGTGCGCTCCGGCCACGGTCTCGCCACCACCATTGCCGAAGAGCAACGTTCAAACCCCTATCTCTGATGCAAATCCTCTTAGCAGATGCCAAATTGATGCACCAATCGGCTGAACGTGAGCCGATTAGCGAGCCGCTATTCCAAGCGGAAGCCACAATGCTCGCCGCTGAGATGGCACGCATGACCGCCGACGAGTTGCAGCGCCAATTCGGATGCGGTGCGTCTGCGGCCGAGGAAGCACGTTTGCGTTTCGCCCGTTTTGCCACCGCCAAGCCCATGCCGGCCATCTTAGCGTATAACGGCCAGGCTTACAAGCACTTGCTTGCTCACACCCTCGGCGATGCCGCACTTGCCTTCGGCCAAGACCATCTGTGGATAACCTCAGTCCTTTACGGCATCTTGCGCCCGATGGACGCCATCGCGCCATACCGAATGGAGCA
>JBJEKG010000208.1:0-1990 GCA_051878535.1 Muribaculaceae bacterium | reverse complement strand
GCAAATTAACTATTGTTAATGACAAATGTTAATAACTTTTTCCTGCAAATTCGCAAAATGTTAATAACTTTTTCCTGCAAATTCGCAAAATGTTAATAACTTTTTTGTCCGCGTGCGACCGGGCGGCCACGGCGGCTACAGGATGCTGTGGGCTAAGGCCAGTAGCTCGGCCAGCAACGCCTTTATGGAGGCGTCAGTGGCCGGAATGCCATCGACGGTGATGTCGGGGGCGGCGGCGAGTAGTTGGGGCAGCAGGGTGGCGGAGCCGTCGGTGGCGGTGGCTGCTCCGAAGCGTTCCATCAGCCGGCCAATCAGCGCCAAGGCCATGGAAGCGTGCAGTTGCACCTCGGCGGTGGGTTGGATAGTGTCCACCGCCTCCATCAAGGCCAGGGCGGTGTGCACCGACAGCGGCAACAGCGCGAAGTGAGCATCGGTGTTGGCCGTAATCTCGGCCACGTCGGCGTTGACCAGCACCATCAGGGCGCATTGGAATGCGTCGCGCGGCATGCGGAGAGCGCGCAGGCTGAAGATGTGAGCTGTGGCCATTCGCACCATGTCGATGGCCGCACCGGCGCGGTCGGCGGTGTGAAACGCCAAGCGCAGGTCGTTGTCGTACATGGCCAGCGCCTCGCCCGAGAGGCGTGCGGCCGTGTCCACATCGTCCGCATTCATCAGCTCCGCCACCCGCTCCAAGGTGGCCGCCAAGGGGAATTCTTCGGTTGCTTTCATATCTGTCGGTGAAAAATTGATGCAAAGGTAGCGATTTTTCAGCGTTTTAGCAAATTTTATTTGGTGGAATGGAATAAAATTCGTAACTTTGCGGTCGAAAAGCGTAATCTCTGGTAGGACATGCAGCCTGCGTATATTGCGCATAGTTTTAACATTTTAAATTATATATTTACAATGGATTTAATTAAAGTAGCCGAAGAAGCTTTTGCCTGTGGCAAGCAGCACCCCGCCTTCGGCCCCGGCGACACAATCACAGTGGCCTATCGCATCAAAGAAGGCAACAAGGAACGTATTCAGCAATACCGCGGTGTGGTTATCCGCATCTCCGGCGAAGGCTCCAAGAAGCGTTTCACTGTTCGCAAAATGAGCGACAACATCGGTGTAGAACGTATCTTCCCCATCGAATCGCCGTTCATCGACTCCATTACCGTTAATAAATATGGTAAGGTGCGTCGTGCCAAACTCTACTACCTCCGCGCTCTCACCGGCAAGAAAGCTCGCATCAAAGAGCGTCGCGTAGTGAAATAAATCGCCAACCCACTATGACAAATCAGCCGCCGCGACTGCCCTTAGTGCCGTCAGGCGGCTTTTTTGCCATTAGGGCTAATGCAGGATGAACCTCGGCCTCTGTGCGAGCGTTATAACTGCAATCGCCAACCATTCAACACCAACGTGTGTCCTCAATTATACAACCCTATAAACTACATAACAACTATGGACCTTTTCGAAAGACTGACCGCTAAGGCCAAAGCAAACCGCCAGCGAATCGTGCTCCCCGAAGGCACCGAATCGCGCACCCTCACCGCCGCCGACCACATCATCGCCGACGACATCGCCGAGCTAATCCTCATCGGCGACCCCGCTGAAATCAACCGCATGGCCTCGGACATGGGCCTGAAGAACATCTCCCGTGCCACTATCGTCAACCCCCACGATAAAGCCGTCATCGACAAGTACGCCCCGCTGCTCTACGAGCTCCGCCGCTACAAAGGTATGACCGAAGAGCAAGCGCGCCTCACCACCGCCAACCCCCTCTACCTCGGTTGCCTGATGGTGAAAGCCGGTGATGCCGACGGCGAAGTGGCCGGTGCGCAAAACACCACCGGCAACGTGCTCCGCGCCGCCTTCCAAGTAATCAAGACCCGCCCGGGTATCAAAGTTGTGTCGGGTGCATTCCTGATGCTGCTGCCCGACCACCTGCCCTTCGGCGAGAACGGCGTGATGGTATTCGCCGACTGCGCCGTGGTGCCCGACCCCACCG
>JBJEKG010000207.1:0-9893 GCA_051878535.1 Muribaculaceae bacterium | reverse complement strand
TGGTCGAAAATTGGGTCAACCGCGATTTGGGTAACGCATGACGAAAACAGGAAAATTTGGTCGCGATGACCAAATTCTGAATAACAGAGCGAAATTCATCGTAATTTTGCAGCACAAACTATATATTTTTCATCCGATTTGAAATTTTTTTGAAATAAAAGTTGCACGGTTCGCAAAAAAGTCGTAACTTTGCGCCATATTTTTTGAAAATGAACTCAAGAATGTCTAAATTAGCATCGCATACCACTGTTTCGGCGGTCATTAGTGCCCGACGATCGCGTGTGCCCGCTATAAAGTTTATGGTATAAGCGATGAAAACGACATTCCCACCATATAGCGCTGCTTCGGCTGTCGGACGCCCCACACGGGGCTCGGACCTGAAGCAGCGCCTGCGTTTGTACAATTTCTATTCTTTCTTATCACTTAATCCATCAAACGATGTCTTCTTTAAGGTTTAAAGTGGTTGAAGAAGCCTTCGACCACAAGGCTATGCCGGTCAACATTCCGGCCGAACGTCCTGAAGCTTACTTCGCTAAGGCGGTGTTCAATCGTAAAAAAATGTTTGAATACCTGCCAAAAGCCACCTACGATGAGCTGATTGCCGCCATCGAGGACAAACGCCCCATCTCACGTTCTTTGGCCGACAGCGTGGCCGAAGGTATGAAGCGCTGGGCTATCGACAACGGCGCTCGCCACTACACCCACTGGTTCCACCCCCTCACCGACGGCACCGCCGAAAAGCATGATGCCTTCATCGAGCACGACGGCAAAGGCGGCGTGGTGGAAGAATTCTCCGGCAAACTCTTGGTGCAACAAGAACCCGACGCATCGTCCTTCCCCAACGGCGGCATCCGCAACACTTTCGAAGCCCGCGGCTACTCCGCTTGGGACATCTCCTCGCCTGCATTCATCCTTGATGGAACTCTCTGTATCCCCACCATCTTCATCTCCTACACCGGCGAGAGCCTCGACTACAAGACCCCGCTGCTGCGCGCACTCAACTCCGTGGACCAAGCAGCCACCAAGGTTGCTCGCTTCTTCGACCCCGAAGTGAAGCACGTGCGTTCGTACCTCGGTTGGGAACAGGAATACTTCCTTGTGGACGAAGCCCTCTACGCAGCTCGTCCCGACTTGGTGCTCACCGGTCGCACACTCATGGGTCACGAAAGCGCCAAGAACCAACAGCTTGAAGACCACTACTTCGGCGCAATCCCCTCGCGCGTGGAAGCCTTCATGCTCGACCTCGAAATCGAAGCCCACAAACTCGGCATCCCGGCTAAGACGCGTCACAACGAGGTAGCGCCCAACCAGTTTGAGCTCGCTCCCATCTTCGAGGAAACCAACCTCGCCAACGACCACAACCTGCTGCTGATGTCGCTCATGGCCGAAGTGGCACGTCGCCATAACTTCCGCGTACTCCTCCACGAAAAACCATTCGCCGGTATCAACGGTTCGGGTAAACACAACAACTGGAGCCTCGGCACCGACCGTGGCACCCTGCTCTTCGCCCCCGGCAAGAACGCCAAGGAGAATCTGCAATTCCTCACCTTCATCGTCAACGTGATGGCTGCCGTGCACACCCACAACGCTCTGCTCAAAGCCTCCATCATGTCGGCCACTAACTGCCACCGTCTCGGCGCCAACGAAGCTCCACCTGCCATCATCTCCATCTTCACCGGCAAGGCTGTGGCCAACCTGCTCGATATGCTCGAAAACGCCACCGCCGCCGACTTAGCCAACATCTCCAAGAAAGAAGGCGTGTCGCTCGGCTTGGCTCAGATTCCCGAAATCCTCATCGACAACACCGACCGCAACCGCACCTCGCCCTTCGCCTTCACCGGTAACCGCTTTGAATTCCGCGCCGTAGGTTCGTCGGCCAACTGCGCCTGCGCCATGCTCGCCCTCAACGCCGCCGTGGCCGACCAACTCAACCAATTCCACGCTGCCGTCACCGCTCGCCTCGATGCCGGCGAACAGCTCGAAGAAGCCATCCTCGCCGAGCTTCGTCCCTTGGTTAAGCAGTCTAAAGCCATCCACTTCGACGGCAACGGCTATTCCGACGAGTGGAAAGAAGAAGCCGCTCGCCGCGGTCTCGACTGCGAAACTTCCGCTCCCAAAATCTTCGACGCATACCTCCGCCCGTCGTCGGTGGAAATGTTCGCCCGCACCGGTGTCTTCTCCCAATTGGAACTTGAAGCCCGCAACGAAGTGAAGTGGGAAATGTACACCAAGAAAGTGCAAATCGAAGCCCGCGTGCTCGGCGACCTCGCCATCAACCACATCATCCCCGTGGCCACTCGCTACCGCTCGATGCTTGTGGACAACGTGGTCAAACTCAAAGAACTCTTCCCCGGCACCAAAGGTGCACAAATCGTGGCTCATGACCTCGAAACCATCGAGAAAATCACCGAGCACCTCGAAATCATCAAGGCCGAAACCGACCGCATGATCGACGCTCGCAAAGCTGCCAACCGCATCGAAAGCGAACGCGAAAAAGCCATCGCTTATCACGACAACGTGGTGCCCCCTATGGAAGTAATCCGTCGCCACATCGATAAGCTCGAACTCATGGTCGACAACGAGATGTGGCCTCTGCCCAAATACCGCGAACTCCTTTTCATTCGTTAAATGGAACCACTCAAACACGAGTGCGGCGTAGCCCTCATCCGGCTACGTCGCCCTCTCTCCTATTTCAAAGAAAAATACGGTAGCTACACCTACGCCCTCGACAAACTCTACTTGTTGATGGAAAAGCAGCACAACCGCGGCCAAGAAGCCGCCGGTGTGGGCGTGGTGAAGCAACATGGCACACCCGGCCACGAGCTCATCTTCCGCGAGCGTGCCCTTGGCAAAGATGCCATCCCCACCATCTTCGGCAAAATCGGTCAGGAAATGCCTGCCGACATCAACTCCCTGCCCGAGGACGAAGTGGATATGTTTGCCCCTTTCATCGGCCAGGTTTACATGGGCCACTTGCGCTATTCCACCACCGGCAAGAGCGGCCTGATGTATGCCCATCCCGTGTTGCGCCGCAACAACTGGCGCTCGCGCTCGCTGATGCTCTGCGGCAACTTTAATATGACCAACGTCAGCGCTATGTTCGACCGCGTGGTGTCATCCGGACAGCACCCCCGCATCTATAGCGACACCAATATAATCCTTGAGCAAGTGGGCTATGCCCTCGACAAGGAAAACCACCGTCTCTACCGCGAGTATCGCGACAAGTTGCACGACCCCGCTCTCGCCTTGGCCATCGAAGACAACCTCGACATGGGCGCTGTGCTGCGTAGTGTTGCTCCGCAATGGGACGGCGGCTACGTGATGTGCGGCGTGGTCGGCTCCGGCGACATGTTTGCCATGCGCGACCCCCACGGCATCCGCCCCGGATTCTATTATTACGACGACGAAGTGGTGGTGGTGGCATCCGAGCGCCCCGTGATTCAAACCTCGTTCGACGTGCCCGCAGATGCCGTGCACGAACTCGGCTTCGGCCAAGCAATCATCGTCAACAAGGCCGGCGAGGTGTCGTTGCAGCAAATCCTTGAGCCGCAGGACAATCGCCGCTGCTCGTTCGAGCGCATTTACTTCTCGCGCGGCAGCGATGTCGACATCTACCGCGAGCGCAAAGCCCTCGGCGCTGCATTGGTCAACGACATCCTCGAGATGGTCAACTACGACGTGGCCCACACCGTGTTCTCCTTCATCCCCAACACCGCCGAGGTGGCATTCTTCGGTATGACCCAGGAACTCGAACACATGCTCGACCGCTGCAAGCTCCGCGACATCAAGCAATTGATTGCCGACGGCCATGACGACGACGAATCCCTGCGCCAAGTATTACGCCGCCGCATCCGCATTGAGAAAGTGGCCATCAAGGACGTGAAGATGCGCACATTCATCACCGAAGGCTCCTCCCGCGATGATATGGTGGCACACGTCTACGACGTGACCTACGGCACCATCGAGCCCGGTGTTGACACCCTCGTCATCATCGACGACAGCATCGTGCGCGGCACCACCCTCCGTCAGTCGATTCTGCGCCAGCTCGACCGCCTGCATCCGGCCCGAATCATCGTGGTAAGCTCCTCACCGCAAGTGCGTTACCCCGACTACTACGGCATCGACATGTCGGCTCTCGACCAGTTTATCGCCTTCCACGCCGCCATCCGCCTGCTGCGTCTCAGCGGTCGCGAACAAGTACTTCACCACGTCTACCAAAACTGTTTAAATCAACGTTCCCTTCCCGACAGCCAACGCACCAACTGCGTCAAAGACATCTACGCTCCATTCACCGAAGCCGAGATTTCGCAGTCAATCGCCGCCCTGTTGGTCGAAGAAAGCACGCACCCCCTCACAGCCAAAATTGATATATTGTACCAAAGCCTCGAAGGCCTTCACCGTGCCATCCCCGACTACCCCGGCGACTGGTACTTCTCCGGCGACTACCCCACCCCCGGCGGCAATCGCATGGTCAACGAAGCCTACATCGACTTCTACGAAAAAAACATCCAACAATAAGTGCAGTTTCTGACAATCAGGGCACCAAAGCCACTCGGCCAAGGTGCCCTGATTCCATATCAGATAGTTTCGTTAGAAAATAGGTTTCACAACTTCAACGCGTAAGCCTAAAGCGCTAATAATGCGATAGAACGCGCCAACGCTCGGCACGATTACCCCATTTTCAAGTTTAGAGATATACGATTTGGTTGAATGAATTTTTGCTGCCAATTCAGCCTGAGTCATTTTTGCTTCTTTTCTGGCATCAAGTAGTATTTGGCCGGAGTAGAATGATAATGCATCCTCCTCAGCCTGAATTCGTTGAGCGGTGCCTTCCTTGCCGAAGCGCTCGTCAAGCACGGCATCGTAATCAGATATTTTGTGATTGTTTGTCTGCATAATAAGCCTCCTTTATTCGAATTGCTTTATCGATTTCATTAACAGGTGTTTTCTGGCTTTTTTTCTGAAAGCCATTGAAGAGCACTACAATATGTCCTTCATCAAAGATAAAGAAAACTCTAAAAATGTTTCCTCCATATTCGGTGCGTAGCTCATAAATGCCGTCTCGAATAAGTTTTACAAATTTGAGCGGTAATCTATCTTGCGTCTTTAAAAGGAGCAAACCATATTGAATCTTTTCTTGTTCTTTGGGAGTGAGAGTTCCCATAAAAGCTTCAAAATAGCCTCCGTATGTTAATATTCTTCTTTTCATTCGGCAAAGTTACAAAATGTTGTTCAATCTTGCAACTTTTCTCCTGAATTTCTTAACACATTGCAGTGATTCTTATGTTGATTTTCGGTTTTGCGGGTGGATTTTTATGCTCTTGAACATTTTTGGCAAGATTTTTGGAGTTTTTGCGTTATTTCTAAAAGATTTTTTGTAAATTCGCAGTGCAATTCTGCATTAGCAGCTAAGTATCAGATTATTCATAACTAATATCATAAGAACTTATCCATGAAGTTAACCTTCTATATCGACTACCGCACCAACTGGGGCGAATCGTTGTACATCTCCGGCAACGTTGAAGCTCTTGGCAACGACGAGTACGTCAAAGCTCTCCCCCTCAAGCTCGAGGGCACCGAGCACTGGAGCATCGCTATCGAGCTCCCCGATGACCTCGCTGATTTCTCCTATCATTACGAAGTACGCCATGAAAACGGCGGCTGCAAGCGCGAATGGGGTCCTGCCCACCGCTTCCTCCGCGGCCGTAGCGCTCGCAACTATGCCGTGTACGACCGCTGGCAAGACCAACCCTGGGACAAACCCTACTACGCTTCGGCTTTCACCGACTGCATCTGCAAGCGTGCCGAGCAAGGCAAAGTGGTGCTCCCGCGTCAGGGTTACATCACATTCGCCGTGGCCGCTCCCATGCTGCAGCCCGACTGGCACTTGGCCATCTGCGGCGCAGCCGAATCCCTCGGCAGTTGGGATGCCTCCAAGGCCGTAGCCATGAGCGATGCCGAATTCCCCGTGTGGAAAGCTACCGTTGATGCCAAAGACCTCGACCCCGCCACCGAGTACAAGTTCCTCATCCTCAACCGCGAAGGCGAAGTGGTGGCTTGGGAAGGCGGCAACAACCGCACCATCGGCGTGGAAGCTCGCCCCGACCAATGCACCCTGCTGGCCGGCATGCGCTTCATCAACCCCCTGTCGCCCTGGAAAGGTGCCGGCACTGCCATCCCCGTGTTCTCCCTCCGCAGCGAAGCCGACTTCGGCGTGGGCGACTTCTACGACATCAAGAAAATGGTGGACTGGTGCGCCGCTACCGGTCAGAAGATGTTGCAAATCCTGCCCATCAACGACACCACCATGACCCACACTTGGACCGATTCATACCCCTACGAGTCCAACTCCTGCTTCGCACTCCACCCCATGTATCTCCGCCTCGAAGAGCTCGGCACCTTAGCCGACCCCGCTCGTCGCGAATACTTCGAGAACCTCCGCTTGGAGCTCAACGCCCTCCCTGCCGTTGACTACGAACGCGTCAACAACGCCAAAATCGAATACTTCCACGAAATCTTCGCCCAAGAAGGCAAACGCGTGCTCTCATCCGCCGCTTACAAAGCCTTCATGGAAAAGAACAGCGAATGGTTGCTGCCTTACGCCGCTTTCTGCGTGCTCCGCGACAAGTTCGGCACCGCCACCATCGCCCGCTGGGAAGAATACGCCGTGTACGACAAGGCCAAAGTCGACAAATTCATCGCCGACAACCGCACCGACATCGACTACGTGTGCTACCTGCAATTCAACCTCGACAAGCAGATGCGCCACGTGCACGAATACGCCGGCGACCACGGCATCGCTATCAAAGGCGACATCCCCATCGGCATCTCGCGCAACAGCGTTGACGCTTGGCTCTATCCCCACCTCTTCTTCCTCGACAGCCAAGCCGGCGCTCCGCCAGATGACTTCTCCGTGAACGGTCAAAACTGGGGCTTCCCCACCTACAACTGGGAAGAAATGGCTCGCGATGGTTTCGCTTGGTGGAAAGCTCGCTTCCGCAAAATGTCGGAATACTTCGACGCTTACCGCATCGACCACGTGCTCGGCTTCTTCCGCATCTGGCAAATTCCCACCACCCAAGTGCACGGCCTGCTCGGCGTGTTCCACCCCGCCCTGCCCTTCACCGTGGATGAACTCCGCTACAACTACGACTTCTGGCTCGACATCGACCTCCAAACCACTCCCTACATCATGGATCACTTCCTCGGCGATTTCTTCGGCGAATACACCGAAGAAGCTCGCAGCCGATTCATGTACTCCCTCGGTTACGGTCGCTACAAACTCAAAGACGACTTCGCCACCCAGCGCGCCGTGGTCGACTACTTCGCCGGTGAAGAACAGAACGAAAAGAACGTGCGCCTGCGCGACGGTCTGCTCGGCCTCATCGACCAAGTGCTCTTCGTGGAAGACCCGTATGAAAAAGGCAAGTACCACCCGCGTATCTCTGCCCAATTCACCTACACCTACCGCGCTCTCAACGACTACGAACGCTGGTGCTTCGACCGCCTCTACAACGACTTCTTCTACCGCCGTCACAACGACTTCTGGTACGGCAAAGCCATGTGGAAACTGCCCCCGCTGCTCGAAGCCACCAACATGCTCACCTGCGCTGAAGACCTCGGCATGATTCCCAACTGCGTGCCCGCCGTGATGAGCAACCTCCAAATCCTCTCGCTCGAAATCCAACGTATGCCCAAAGACCCCACCGTGCAATTCGGCAACACTTGGACCTACCCCTACAACAGCGTCTGCACCACATCCACTCACGACATGGGCGGCATCCGCGTTTGGTGGGAGGAAAACCGCGAGAAGACAGCCAACTTCTACCACAACACCCTCGGCAACGGTGGCGATATACCCTACTTCGCCGAACCGTGGGTTTGCCGCCAAATCCTCGACCAGCACGTTAAATCGCCCTCGATGCTCTGCATCATCCCCTTGGCCGACTGGCTCTCGATGGACGGCGACCTCCGCCGCGAAAATCCCGCCGACGAGGTAATCAACGTGCCCGCCAACCCCAAACACTACTGGCGCTACCGCATGCACATCACCTTGGAACAACTTCAGCAAGCCGACAGCTTCAACGCCACCCTTACTGAAATGATCCACAACTCCGGCCGCTAATCTATTAAGATACGACAAAAGAGGGACGAGGCAAACAGCCCCGCCCCTCTTTTTAGCGGAGAGTGGAAAGCGGAGAGGCTCGGTGCAGCGAAGCGCCCGGCGCCGCGCATTTTTTTTCGCAAAAAAAATTGCGCAGAAATTTGGTTATGTCAGCCATTCTTCGTAATTTTGCATTAGAAAACAACGGCAAGCGCGCCGCGAACATACACCACATCAAAGTTGATTGGGAAACTCGTCAATTTTACGTGAACTACCGAGACAATCTTACACGCCCAATGGCGGGCCCCATCCCTTACGGGACAGCCTCTGAGCCGGGGGATTACAAAGGACGGTAAGACCTCAAATCCTGTCTTTTCGGAGTTTCATCGCATCCTTTGATGTGGCCCTCTACAGAGGGAGCGAGCACCAGCCCGCTCCCTCTGCTCATTTCATGCCGCGTCCGATGTCTCACGCAGATTATTGGCGGAGTGGCTCGGTTTAAACGTAGAACGTAGACGTAAAACGTATTAACGAATGAACTATTCATTATTTCGTTCTACGTTTACGTTTTTACGTTGGATAACGACAAGGATGGTAAATTCCCAATCCGCCGAAAGAGGCGGGGGGAGGGGGAAGGCGGATGCGGCGTTGGGGGCCTCAAACGTTTCAACTTCCACGCCTCGCCGTCGCCGCATCTGCCTGTGGGTTAGAGGGGGCGGTAGAGGATGAGGGCGGAGGGTGTCCAGTGGCCGCCGTTGGCTGTGGGGTAAGCGGTGCAGGAGTACTTGATGTCGACCACCTCGATGTTGTTCTCCTCGATGAAGCGGTTGATGGCATCCTCCAAGCGCGAGCTGTGCAGCGGATTTCCGCTATTGGCCAGCGTAATAATTTTGACTTTGACTTTATTCATACAAATATATTATCAATAAGTAAAACTATGCCATAACTTATTTCATTATGGCATAGCTTAAAGATGTAGGGAACTCTTAAGAGTGGTTGTTTAATATTCTAATTTCAACCAATTCTCATGAGAATTCATAAAAGATTCATACTCATTACCGGAAAACTCTGCATATTTCAGCAATCTTTGGAAGATGGTGGAATTGTAGATGAAAAAGTCAACACTTGTTGTCAATTTATGGCTCTCTGCGAGGTAGTATACGCTTGAAGAGTCGACTTTGTATTTTATTGTCTCTCCGGCTTTGATATCTTTTCCATTGTATATTGCAGAATCTTTTACACCTCCATTTTCTTTATCCCAATAATTTACCCTTATCGAGTAGTCATCAGCTTTAAAGTCTTCTTCGCTTTGATTTGTTATCTCAATATCACTAATTGCGTATGTATTCCATGCGCCACCTACAAACTTTTTGCCCCAAGTGACAGTTGCATTCGTCATCACGAGTTTGCAATTGGCTGCAAGAAGATAATCTTGTGTTAAATTGTACATGAAATCGTAGTCTTCGTTGAAAAGCACACTAATTTGGATGTCGGTCAATTCATTGATAGGTGCGCCAATCTTGGCTGCAAATTCTTTCAAAGTTGAATCCGGAACCAGGATGTTACGAGAGTCAACGATTTTGACGGTAGTATTATCTGCCGTGCTTTCCACTTTGCAGATGAGGATTTGAGAGTCGTTTAACCGCGCGGTGTAGGTGCTGTCGGTTTCGTTGAATTCAACTTTGATCTCATCAGCGTTGATAGTGTCAACGAGCTTGAGAAGGGTTGCGTTACTTGCACTGGGATACAGCTCAGAGATTGATGTGGAATCATTTGATGCAACTGCTGC
>JBJEKG010000206.1:0-2014 GCA_051878535.1 Muribaculaceae bacterium | reverse complement strand
AGAGTTCCATCAGCCCACCTTCCGGTGCGCCATTGCGGCAGAAGACGGCACCGTAATTACCCGCACCGGCACGCATCAGCGCATCGAAGGCACGTCTATTCTCACCTTCGACTTGGGTCTGCGTCCGGGCACCTACCGCCTGCTCTATCTGGAAACGCCGCTCATCGATGGAGTCGACACGCTGTGGATGGAACACGGCTTGGGATGCCGTGTGCGCATCACCGACAGCGATGCCGAGGTGCTCGACAGATACAATGCCGAATTGGGATTCTACGGCGACGGCACTGAGGATAACCCCTACGTAATCTCCTGTCCCGACCACCTCAAAAAGCTGCGCAACATCTGCAACGACGGTCGCGCCAACGCCTACCTCACCGCCGAGACCTACTTCTCGCAGGAGGCCGACTTTGATATGTACACCGCATCGAAGAAGGCCGACGGTCGCAGCGGTTGGATGCCCATCGGCAACCAGCCCAACAACCCGTTCCGCGGCATATATCTCGGCAACGGCCACAAAATCAGCCGGTTATGGATTGAGCGCCAGTCGTCGGCCGGCGTAGGCCTGTTCGGCTACGTGGAAGACGCATCGTTCCGCGACGTCAATCTTGTAGACCCCGAAGTCAAAGGCCTGTTCGCCGTGGGCGCGCTGGCCGGTTGCACCGTCACCGAGGGCGATCGCCGCTGCGAATCGCACTTCTTCAACTGCTCCACCAGCGGCGGCAAGTTGGCCTGCCCCGACGGCAGTGTGGCCGTGGGCGGCTTGGTGGGCGAAATCGATGTGAACAGCATTGCCACCTTCGACAGCTGTGCCAACCGCCGCACCCAAGTGGCCGGCGACTACGGCATCGGCGGCCTCGTGGGCAATGGTGCCATCTTCTCCTGCACCATCATGAACGGCTGCTCCAACTCCGCCGACATCACCTCGGCCTACACCGGCGCCGGCGGCCTCATCGGCGTGGCCGACTCACTGCTCACTCTTAATTCCTCAAATACCGGCGACATCGTGGGCGCCAAGAAGTACACTGGCCCCGACGGCAAGAACGGCGGCTTCGGCACCGGCGGCATCGCCGGCGGCACCGGCATGTCGTGGATATACACCTCGTCCAACTCCGGCTCGGTCAACGGCCACACCGGCGTGGGCGGCATCGTGGGCAGCACCCGAGTGTCCACCGACGAAGGTGTCTACAACAACTGTCTGGTCAAATACTGCGCCAACTCCGGCGACATCTACGGCCAAACCTCCGTGGGCGGCCTGTGCGGCGAAGCTCAATTTGGCAGTTTCGCCTCTTACAACTCCGGCAAGGTGAAGGCCTCGGCCACCGAAGCTCATGTGGGCGGCTTGGTGGGCAACACCTCCATTGCCGTGGTCGACAACTGCCTCAACACCGGCTCCATCGCCGATGTGTCGAGCCACTGCGCCGGCGGCTTGGTGGGCAAAACCACCTGGGGCGCTTTCCATAACTCGCAGAATTTCGGCGAGATGAACGTCACCGCCGACTATGCCGGCGGCATCGTGGGCTTAGCCGGCAATTACACCGTGCTCAACTACTGCTGCAACGCGGGCACGCTCACCAACACCGGAAGCGGACCCACCGGCGGCATCGTGGGCGAAATCGGCGACCCGCGCGAGTGGTCGCCATTAGATATCGCCAATTGCGTGATTGGTGCCACAGAATGTATCCTCGGGGCCGCAGGGCCTTTGATTGCTATCACCGAGGAAGCCCTTGAAGGAGCGACCGGCCTGCTCGGCACGCTTCGCAACGTGCTCACCGTGGGTGAGAAAGTGCTCGATTTCAGCACGATATTATACGACATGACTCTGCACTACTACACCCTCGGCGGATTAATTTCCCCCGAAGCGATGGAAGAGTACATCAACACAATGGAGGAATCCACCCGACAAAAAGCCACCGGCTCCCTCACTGAGCTTACGAACATCCGTTCGGCTTACACCTTCTCCACCACCGGCTTCTCCTCGCAGCTCAATGCCGCGGCGCTCACTTCGTATATGACC
>JBJEKG010000205.1:0-2022 GCA_051878535.1 Muribaculaceae bacterium | reverse complement strand
CACCAACGGCTGGGTGCAAATCAACGGCGTAATCGAGTATGGCCGCTATCTCGACAGCGACTTCAAAGAGGAGCAGTTCAACTATTACCACGGCCAAATCACCTCCGACCTCAATTACACCTACAAACGGTGCTACTTCCGCACTCGCCCCACCGAGCGCTTCGTGCTCACCATTGGCATGCAAACCGCTGGACAGTTCGGCGGTAGCTATCGCCGATACGCGGCCGGACAACTCACCGGCAGCGATAATCGCGGCTTCAAAATCAAGGATGTGTTTAAGATGTTCTTCCCCACCCAGGGCGGAGCCGACGGCTATTACGAAGGCAACTCGCTCGGCTCGTGGGACGTGAAATTGCAATACCGTCTGCGCTCCGGCGACGAGCTCTCCGTGGCCTTCCAAGGCCCTTGGGAGGACGGCTCCGGCATCGGTCGTTGCAACGGTTTCGACGGTCTATGGGGCATCTACTACCACGCCGCTAAGCGCCAACTCATCTCTGCCGCAGCGTTGGAATACCTCGACTTCACCAACCAAAGCGGACCCATCCACTGGGCCACTCACGATGCCCCCGGCACCACTATCGACACCGAAGCCACCGGCGGCGACGACTATTACAACTCGGAATACTACGGCTCGTTCACCAACTTCGGCATGGCGCAAGCCACCCCGTTCTTAGTGTCGCCGCTCTACAACCTCAACGGCTCGCCCAACTTCCTCCACAATCGCGCTCGCGGCATGCACGCAGCCATCAGCGGTTGGCTGGGCAATGACTTTAGCTACACAGTGAAGTACAGCTGGCAACAAGCTTGGGGCAAAGGCCGAGTGCCCGCAACTCACTGTCTTATAGACAATTCCGCATCCATTTCAGCAAGCTACGATGCCCACCGCCTGCTCGCAGGCCTCAGCATATCGGCACAAGTGGCTTTCGATGCCGGCAGCCTGCGCGGTGACAACTTCGGCGCACTTGTCGGTGTGACTTACAGTGGTAACTTCTCCCTGACAAAACATTGATTATGAAACGTTTAACCTACATACTCATCATCCTCA
Organism: Muribaculaceae bacterium; assembly: GCA_051878535.1. Lineage (GTDB taxonomy): Bacteria > Bacteroidota > Bacteroidia > Bacteroidales > Muribaculaceae > CAG-873. The sequence continues at coordinate 977 of JBJEKG010000205.1, read as the reverse complement.
CCGCCGCACTGGCCACCGCTTGCCAAAACAATGGTGACATTGGCGACCTCTACGGCTCGTGGCGCGTGGATTCCTACACCATCGACGGCAACCTGCAAGAAGGCCGACCCACCCAAACCGTGTTCAGCTTCCAATCCACCGTGGTCAACGTGTCGCTCATTACCGACGAATACGGCGGCTACTGGCAACGTTTCGGCACGTGGTCGGAAACCGACACAGAGTTCATCTTCGACTTCACTCACCACGATAATAAAAACGCACCCGGCACCGGCATGTACGAGGCTCCCGAGTGGCTCAACTTTACTTCCGATGCGCCCATGGTGCTGCATAAAGACCAACGCTCATCGCGCGAAATGACGCTCAGTTTCAGCGACTTACAAGGCCGTCGACATGTGTATGTACTCAAGAAAACTTGGTAACTATGATTGATAACTCCAAACCCGTAGCAGTGACCGGCGCCGACGGTTTCATCGGCTCGCACCTCACCGAAGCACTCCTCAACCGCGGATTCCGCGTCCGCGCTTTGGCTCAATACAACTCCTTCAACAACTGGGGCTGGCTCGAAGACGTGGCCCGCACCCACACCGACGGCCGCCTCGAAATCATCTGCGGCGACGTGCGCGACCCCGACTTTTGCCGCTCGTTCGTGCGCGGCTGCGGCACCGTGTTCCATCTCGCAGCCCTCATCGCCATCCCCTACAGCTACGTAGCGCCCGACAGCTATGTCGACACCAACATAAAGGGTACGCTCAATATGTGCCAAGCCGCACGCGATGAACACGTTGACCGTCTGATAGTTACCTCCACCTCTGAGGTCTACGGCACCGCCCAGTACGTGCCCATCCCCGAAACGCATCCGCGCCAGCCGCAATCGCCTTACTCCGCCACCAAAATCGGCGCCGACGCCATCGCCCTGAGCTTCTACAACGCCTTCGAACTGCCCGTGGTCATCGCTCGACCGTTCAACACCTATGGCT
>JBJEKG010000204.1:0-10050 GCA_051878535.1 Muribaculaceae bacterium | reverse complement strand
GGAGATGATGGTGGTGCGCACGTTCATCAGGAAGAGGAACAGCACGATTACCACAAAGAATGCGCCTTCCATCAGGGCGCTCATCAAGTTGGAGATGGAGGCGTCGATGAAGTCGCTCTGGCGGAAGATGTCGGTATCGACTGTAACATCGGCCGGCAAGGTCTTCTTGATGACATCGAGGCGCTCGTTGATTTGGTTTGTCAGGCCGATGGTGCCCACACCGTTCTGCTTGGTGACGGTGATGATGACCGCGGGCTTGGCTTTGAGGGATGCAAGGCCGATTTGGGGCACGGCACCGCCGATGTTGACGGTGGCCACGTCGCCAATGGTGACGATGCCGCGTTCGTCGGCGCGCACCACGGCGTTGGCAATGTCATTGCAGTTGGTAGTGTTGATTTCACCTTTGATAATATACTCATTGCCGAAGTCGTAGACGATGCCGCCTTGCGCGTTGTCGTTGAGGCCGTCGGCAGCGGCAATGAGCTCGTCGAGGGTGACGTTATACGAGCGCATGCGTTCGGGGTCGAACAGGATGCGATACTCGCGAGCGTCGCCGCCTTGCACTTGCACCTGAGCCACGCCGCCCATGGCCAGCAGCTGGGGCTTGATGGTGCGGTCGGCGATGGTGCGCAGTGTCATCATGGAGGTGGTGTCGGCGGTGAGGCCAATCATGTACATTTCACCCAAGATGGAGGATTCCGGGCCCATGATAGGGGTGCGCACGGTCGAGGGCAGTTGGTCGGTGACCTGTGCCAAGCGTTCCGACACGATTTGACGCGCGATGTGGATGTCGGTGCTCCAATCAAACTCCACGGTGACCACGCTGAAGCCGGTGGTGGAGGATGAACGCACGCGGCGCACACCGGTGGCACCGTTCACCGCGGTTTCGATGGGGAAGGTGACGATTTTTTCGACCTCCTCGGGCGCCATGCCCGGGGCTTCGGTCATAACGACTACCGTGGGCGCATTCAAGTCGGGAAATATGTCCACATCGGTATTTAATAATGTGAAGATACCCGCGATGAAAATCACCAACGATAGAATCAGCACGCTGAGCCGATTGGCCAGCGACCAATGGATTATCTTATTAAGCATGATTTCAGCGATTTACTGATTAGTGACTATGGGTGTGGCCTTCGGGGATGGCGCCGGAGTTTTCAGCTAAGCGGACGGTGGTGACGCCGGTGGCAACCACGTCTTCACCGTCTTTGAGGCCGGAGAGGATTTCGACGCGTTGGCCGTCGCTCACGCCGATGGTGACGGGCTGCTTGAGGTAGCAGTCTTCGTCCAAGCGAACGAACACGAAGTAGGAGCCTTGTTGCTCACACAGAGCGGTTTGCGGCACGGTGAGAGCCTCGCGGGTGGAGTTGCCCATAAGGTAAACTTCCACGGCTGTGCCGGGCACCCATTGGCCGTCGTTGGCGAAGGAGAAGACCACGGGCACGTAACCGGCAGCTCCGCCGGACACGTTGGAGTTGAGCCGGCGACCGTTAAGCTCGCTCATCATGGCGCTGCGACCGGTTTGGCTATCAACCACGCGAGCGTCGGCAAAGTCGGCAAGGATGGAGCTGTGGCGAGCGGGCAACTGGGCTGTGAGGGTGAGCGATTTGAGGGCGGAGACGGTGGCAATCGGAGCGCCAACTTCCACATACTGACCGGTTTGGACGGACAAGGATGTGATTACGCCGGCGATGGGCGAAGTGGCGCGACCGGTTGCGGCCGAAGAGCTGAATGCGGCGCGAGCGCGCTCCAATTCGGCCACGGCGGCGTTGTATTGGGCTTGGGTGACGAGGCGCTCGTCCCACAAGGGTTTGATGCGGTCGTATTCGGCCTGCGCGGCATTGAGCGCAGCCTGCGCGGCACGGTTGGCATCGCCGCCGCTGACGTTGTCGGCTTTAATGGTGCCGATGGAGTTGCCGACGCCCACTTGGCTACCGATGTTGATGCCTGAATTGAGGGTGATGATGCCGGAGGTGGTGGCGGTGATTACGCCTTGGGCATCGGTGGAGGCTTCGATGGTGCCGCCGACTTTGACCACGGCGCCCATGGGAGTGGTTTCGACCTTGGCCACGGTGACGCCGAAGCGTTCGGCCATTGCGGGTTCGAGATGGATAGTGCCGTCGTCGGCATGCTCGGCCTGACCATGGTCATGGTCATGGTCGTGGGCGGCTTCCGAACTGCAAGCCGCCATGGAAATTGCTACTGCGGTCGATAACAGTAGATTTATAAAAAGTTTCATAAGTTAAAGGGCATTTTGATGAGGTTGGTAATATAATTTATAGTATGTTAGATAGTTACGCCTCAGGAGGGGCACGCGTAGGCCCCACTGCCCTAATCGGACATGCCGGCAAAACGTGTCGGCGTTCCGGTGCAATTCTCACTTTGGTGACGGGTAGGCGATAAAGCGGCTCCGCGGCAATCGCTGCAGGCCACAAATCGAGTTGGGGTTGGGACATATCCCAACGCTGGTCGGCCTTGGTGAGCCATTCCGACAATGTTTGGTCGCAACGGCCGTCCGACTCGTCGTCATGGCCGGCGCAACCGTGTTGGTCGTCACCTTGGTGATGGTGCGTCGCATTGAGGCACAAGCACACACTTCCGTCGGCCTTGTGATGATGGTGCTGGTATACCATGCCCACCATCAAGGCCAACGCCATCAGCATACTTATCAATGCCCGTGCGCCGCCTTTCATCGGTTAGCTACTTAGTTGAGGGTCTTGCTCAGTGATTCTTTTATCGATGCAAATATCTCATCAACGGTACCGTTGCCATTGATGGCGTGGTAGATGCCTTGCTCGATATAGAAATCGCGCAGAGGGGAAGTTTGGCTGTGGTAGACTTTCAGTCGGTTGGTGATTGTCTCGAGGTTGTCGTCGGCACGGCCGGTTTGCTTGCCACGATTGAGCATGCGGCGGATAAGTTCCTGTTCGTCAACCTCCAAGCCAATCACGGCGGCGATTTTTTCGCCATGGTCGGCCATGAGCTTGTTGAGCGCCTTTGCTTGAGGGGTTGTGCGGGGGAAGCCGTCGAAAATCACGCCGTCGCGGGCGTAGTCGGAGTTAGAGTCAATCAAATGTTCCAACACGCGCACCATCAAGTCGTCGGGGATGAGTTGTCCCTTGGAGATGTAGCTGTTGGCAATCCGTCCGAGCTCCGTGCCGCGAGAGATATGATCGCGCAGCACCTCGCCGGTGGAAATATGGTGCAAACCATAAGCTTCAATCAAACGGTCGCTCTGTGTGCCTTTACCGCTGCCGGGAGCACCGAATATCACAATATTAAGCATCAATCTTCTTTTAATACGTATATGTCTTTCAGATTACGGCCTTTCTTGTTGATGTCCAAGCCGAATCCGATGATAAATTTCTTGGGGATTGAGAAGCCCACGTAATCTGGGTTGACGGGCTTGACGAGCGCCTCGGGTTTGAAGAGCAAGGTGGCAATCTTGATGTCGGCGGGATGTCCTTCTTGCAGGTGGTGAACGAGGTTCTCGATGGTGGTGCCGGTGTCGACGATGTCTTCAACCACGATAACTGTGCGGCCTTCGATTTTGTCGGTCAAGCCGAGCACTTGCTTCACCTCGCCGGTGGAAGAGGTGCCGGAATAGCTCTGCAACCGGATGAATGCAATCTCGGCATCAAGCTCTTCGCAGGCGCGAAACAGGTCGGAGGCGAAGGGGAATGCGCCATTCAACACACATACAAACAGCGGCGAAGTGCCGGCACAGTCGCGCACGATGTCGCGGCCTAACTCTTGGATACGGGCCTCGATAGTGGCGTGAGTGATATATGGTTCGAAGGTCATGCCTTCGTATTCTACTTGTTTCATCTCTCGATTACTAAAAATTTCCGCAAAGGTACAAAATTTTTCGGACATATCCACGCATTTGGCAAAAAATTTCAAAAATTTGGCACAAGAGGCGATTTCGAAAGTGTGTCAAAAGTCCCGGTGTGGCCAAAAGTGCGCGGAAAAATCCACAGGAGGACAGGAGACTCAACAGGAGAACAGGATGTAATGAATTGAAAGACAGCAATATAAATCCTGTCCTCCTGCTAAATCTCCTGTCCTCCTGTGAGTCCTTTGCACGCTGTGGATACTTTTGACACACTTTCGAGAGCAGCTAAAGAGACCCCGAGGCAGCCTCGAGGCTACAAAGCCGGAGACGAAAACAAGGGAGTGTGTTGGTTAACGTTTGTTAAAGATTTGGAGAGTGTGATGGAAATGTTGTAAATTTGCAGTTGCTTTATCGCAGACACATGGGGTTGACTGGTTTTGACAGCGTGTAGAAGCGGTGTGTAAGCGTGCAGAGCCATGGTGCTTGACCTCTTAAAACTCAGTGCCGGACAATTTAAATGGCGAAAACAACTTCGCTCTCGCTGCTTGATTGAAGCATAGTAGATCAGCTTAATCCCCGCGACAGTCGCAGGGACGGGACATCGTCCAAGGGCCCTTTTACCGAGGCACTTGAAATGGCGGTGTTAGAAATCGGTGATAGGCAAAGGTTGGCCTCGCAGCCTGAGCCGAATTTTAGAGGATAAGGCGACGATTGGTTGTCACTGACCTGTCGGCGCACGAAAACTAATCAGCGACTACGCACGTAGAAAGCTCATTGATTCCGCGTTTGGACGAGGGTTCAAGTCCCTCCAACTCCACCACTACGCCCGCAGATTGATTTCTGCGGGCGTTTTTTTTTGCATCCGCACCTACCTGATGGCGCAATTTCGGGTAGGCACATAGAAAAAGGAGCATTCTCACGAATACTCCTTCTCCCATTCATCACATTATGTTAAAGTTGTCAGTATTCTCTCTTTGGCTAAGGAATACTGATAGTATAACGTTTAAAATCAAAAATTGTTGTGTAGCGACTGACAAATTTTGTCACATTCTTTTTGCCACTCTGCGGCCTGTGCATCGCTTGGCATGCGCCAATCGCCTCTGGGTGAGAGAGTTACGCTGCCAATTTTCGGTCCGTCGGGCAAACAACTTCTTTTAAATTGTTGCGAAAAAAATCGTTTTATAAAGATTTTTAACCATTTGGCAATGGTGGATTCGTCGAATTTTTGGTCGAAAGCGCCCTTGGCGAGGTGGAAAATCCGGCGGGGAGAGAAGCCATAACGCAGCATATAGTAGAGGAAGAAGTCGTGCAACTCGTATGGGCCGACCAAATCTTCGGTCTTCTGAGTGATGTTGCCTTGCTCGTCGGCGGGGATGAGTTCGGGTGAGATGGGTGTGTCGATGATGTCCAACAGCGTGTGTGCCACTTTCTCGTCGCCCAAGAGGGTGACGAAGTAGCGCACCAAGTGGCGCACCAAGGTCTTGGGCACACCGGCGTTGACGGCGTACATCGACATGTGGTCGCCATTGTAGGTGGCCCAACCGAGGGCCAACTCGCTAAGGTCGCCGGTGCCGAGCACCATGCCGCCTACGGCGTTGGCCACGTCCATAAGTATCTGGGTACGTTCGCGCGCTTGCGAGTTCTCGTAGGTGACATCATGCACGTTGGCGTCGTGGCCGATGTCGGCGAAATGCTGCGTCACGGCTTTGGCGATGGAGATTTCGCGGATGGAGATGCCGAGGGCCTGCATCAGGTCGATGGCGTTGCGGTAGGTGCGGTCGGTGGTGCCAAAGCCGGGCATGGTGATGCCATGAATGCCGCGTCGGTCGAGACCTTCGAGGTCGAAAGCTCGCACAGCCACCAATAGTGCTAAGGTGGAATCCAAACCGCCGGAGATGCCCACCACCAAATTGCGGCAACCGGTGGCGCGCAAGCGCTTGCGCAAGCCGGTGGCTTGCAAGTGGATAATCTCCTCGCAGCGTTCGGCCAAGTGGTCACTGTCGGCGGGCACGAACGGGAGCGGGTTCACCTTGCGGTCGATCATGGGCACGTCCTCGGGGTGGGAATAGCACGGGCGGTGGGTGTAGACCACGTCGTCGGCGTCGACGATGCGCACCGGGGCGGAGACTTCGCGCATGGCGCAGTCGGTGAAGGTCATCAGATGGCGGCGGTCGCGCTCAATGGCAAGCAGGTCGATGTCGGCTACGGCCACCTTGCTGTCGGAGCAGAAGCGGTCGCTCTCGGCCACGACGCGGCCGTTCTCGCAGATGATATTCTTGCCGTCGAACACCAAGTCGGTGCTCGATTCGCCGAAGCCGGCCGAGGCGTACACGTAGCCGCACAGGCAGCGCGCCGACTGCTGGCGGAGCAAGTCGCGCAGGTAGGCATACTTGCCAATCACGTCGTCGCTGGCCGAGAGGTTGGCGATGACCGTGGCGCCCGACAGCGCCAAACGGCAACTGGGCGGAATCGGCGCCCACGCGTCCTCACATATTTCGATGCCAACCAAAGCACCGTATACATTATATAATATGTCAGTGCCGAAGGGCACGGCCTCTCTTCCGCCATAGCTCAATGTGGAGGGCATAGTGGGATTGGCCGGGGTGAACCAGCGCTTCTCGTAGAACTCATTGTAATTCGGCAGGTAAGTTTTGACAGAGATGCCCACAACCTCGCCGCGAGTCAACACCATGGCGCAGTTGTACAGTGCGCTGCCGATGCGAATAGGCAAGCCCACAATGGAGGTCATCCCCGAGGGGCAGTTGTCAATCACATCCTCCATGGCCTCCTCCACGCGCTCAAGCAGCAGCGAGTTGTGGAACAGGTCGCCACACGTATAGCCCGTGATGGCCAATTCGGGCACCACCGCCAAGCGTGCGCCTTGCTCCTTGGCCCGGTATAGTACCTCCAAAATGGCCTCGGCATTCGCCTCCGGATTGGCCACCGACACCGCCGGCGAGCACGAAGCCACGCGGATAAAGTCTTCTTGATATGTAAACATTACACAATACTTGATTTTTCAAATTATCAATAGCAAGCAAAGTTACGAAAAATCCCCAAAATCGCCAAAATAAATCACCAAAAACCACAAAAAATAAAAAAATCGCCCTAAAATTGAAAAAAAATCCTTAAAACTTTTGCTATTCTCAAAAATTCCCATTAAATTTGCGTTGATATTCAAAAAAGCGTAATTAAACTTCAAACCAATACCATAAATACAAAACAGACAAAATCTCAAACAACTAACCCCTAACTAACCCTTTCAGCAGCACATTTCTGCCGCAATCGGTTAACAATCAACAACTAACAACCAACAAACCTATAAAATCAATCAAAAAAAGTAACAATTAATTATGGAAGCTCAAAAGCCCACCGTAAAAGCTGCTCCCCAAGCTAAAGCAGCTAAAGCTAAAAGCAACGCCCCCGGTATCAAAAATGCATCGTGGGTAATCCTCGCATGCGCAGTTGTCTGCGTTGCACTGTTCATCTTCTGGTTCGGCGCCGACGTTCACTTCGAAGACGGCCACCCCGTTGACCTCTGGGGCACCATCTACAAAGGCGGCTTCATCGTGCCTATCCTTCAAACCCTCTTCCTCACCGTTATCGTTATCTCCGTTGAACGCGCTTTCGCTCTCAGCGCTGCTAAAGGTACCGGCTCCATCACCACTTTCGTAGCCAAAGTTAAAGCCGCTCTGGTGAAAAACGACATCGAAGAAGCTAAAAAACTCTGCGCTAAGCAAAAAGGTTCGGTTGCTGCCGTTGTTTCCGCCGCTCTGGATTCTTACAAAGAAATGGACGCCAACACCGTTCTGACCAAAGAACAAAAAATCGCCAACCTCCAAAAGACCGTTGAAGAAGCTACCGCTCTGGAAATGCCCTCCCTCCAACAAAACCTCCCCATCGTGGCTACCCTCACCACTCTCGGTACCCTCGTTGGTCTGCTCGGTACTGTAATGGGTATGATCAAATCCTTCCAAGCTCTGGCTCAATCCGGCGCTCCTGACTCCACCGAACTCTCGACCGGTATCTCGGAAGCTCTTATCAACACCGCCTTCGGTATTGCTACCGGTGCTTTCGCCGTTATCTCTTACAACTTCTACACCAATAAGATCGACAACCTCACCTACGCAATCGACGAAATCGGTTTCTCCATCGTGCAAACATTTGCAGCTACTCACTAATCCCACTTTTACAGCGATTTAATTAACCCTTTAAATTTAAGTAAATATGGGAAAAGTAAAAATTAAAAGAAAGAGTACGCTCATCGACATGACCGCGATGAGTGACGTGACTGTTCTTTTGCTTACTTTCTTCATGTTGACTTCAACCTTCCTGCAGAAAGAGCCCACCATCGTGTACACTCCTTCATCCGTTTCGGAAGAAAAAGTGCCCACCAACAACTTGGTGACAATCCTCGTGTCCTGCGCCGATAAATCCGGCAAGCTCGAAAACGCTGCTTCTGTAGAAGGTAAACTCTTCATTTCGTTCACCGGCGACGCCGACTCGACTTTCTCCAGCGAAAAAATTCGCGGGATGATGCTCGAAGAAGCCGTGTCGATTTACAACGACCAGCATAAGAACGCACCGGTTCGACTGACCAACCAACAGGTTGCAGAGTTCACCAAAATCAATATGTTCGGTGTACCCTTCTCAGTCCTGCCCGAATACCTCTCAATGTCAATCACTGACCGCGACAAATTCCAAGGTGACCTCACCCTGCCCAACGTAGGTATTCCTATCGACGGCAACAAGAACCGCGAAGGCCGCCTCAACGAATTCCAAATCTGGCTCAAAGCTATCTACAACGTAGCTCAACGTATCAACAATGAGCAATGCGAAGGTCTCGACCCCGAAGCTCGCCAGCGCGTACAAAACCTCTACGGCGCCCTGATGCGTCAAGGCAAAGGTATCGCTGTCAAAGCCGACAAGGACACCCCCTTCACCGTGGTAGAACTCGTGTTTGACAACCTCCAAACCATGAAGCTCAACAAATTCAGCCTCATGACTGCTCTCAAATCAGAAGACGAACCCACTCAATAAAGGTAATTTCACATGGCACAAATTGAACCATCAGACAAAGGCGGCAAGAAAAAGAAAGGCGCCCAGAAGAAGATGCAAATCCATGTCGACTTTACCCCTATGGTTGACATGAACATGCTTCTGATTACCTTCTTCATGCTCTGTACCACCATGATCAAATCGCAAACCCTGCAGATCGTGCTGCCTACCAACGAAGAAGTTAAACAAGAGCAACAAGCACAAGCTAAAGCATCTGAAGCCATCACCATCATCCTCGACACCGAGTATGGCGACAATGGCAAGCCCCTCGTTGATGCCGAAACCGGCAAAACCGTTCACCACATCTACTACTACGAAGGTGTGGCCGATACTACCTTCCAAACCGCTACCTTCCTGCGTGAGGAACAATTTATCGGCAACGTGAACCGTCAAGCCCAAGGCATCCGCGCTATCCTCCGTAACAAGAACAAGGCCGTTATGGAGCAGTATGACATCCTCAAACAGCAGTGGCGCAACAAAGAAATCACTAAGGAAGAATTCGACGAGCTCGCTAAGCAAAACTCTAACGACTCCACCAAAACTCGTCCCGTTGTGGTTATCAAACCCGGCCCCAACTGCACTTACGAAGGTCTAATCTGCGCGCTCGACGAAATGCAAATCAACCAGATTTCGCGTTACTCCATCGAGCTCCCCACCCATACCGACACCTTGCTCCTCCGCGAATTTGAACGTCGTAACGGCCGTACCATCATCCGACCTACCGTCCGATAAGATTTATTAACCGTTTAAACTCAAAGTAAAATGGCACAAGACGTAGATCTTTCATCAAAACAATGGTGCGACATCGTATTTGAAGGCAAAAACAAGGAATATGGCGCTTACGTTATGCGCGCCAACTCCGTGCAACGCCACACTAAAGCCGTTCTGTACGTGCTCTCAGCCCTCGCTGTTATTCTCGTATTCCTCTTCCTCTCTATCTCCGGCGTGTTCTCATCCGCCGAAGATGAAGGCGCAGATGCCGCCACCGAGCAAGAAATTGCTGCTCTCGGCGACGAACAACAAGAAGAGGAAATCCAAGAAGAAGAGCAAATCGTTTACCAAGAACCCGAGGAAGAAATCATTCAACCCGAAGAAGTGGCTAACGAACAGCGTGTGACCGACCTCCTCATCACTCAAGACGACCAATTCGACGAATC
>JBJEKG010000203.1:0-10064 GCA_051878535.1 Muribaculaceae bacterium | reverse complement strand
GCCAACAGCGCCGGCGTGCAACTCGCCGCGCCGCGGTATGCCTTCGTCATCTGGAACGATGTGCGCTCGATGGCCTGCGTCGACAGCATCCTGCTGGTGGCGCTCAACCACTACCTGGGCGCCGACTGCCCGTTCTACCGCGGCCTGCCGGAGTATACCTTGCACGACAAAACGCCCGCGCAGTTGCCGTTGGACATCGCCGAAGCGCAGGTGGCCACGCAGTATCCGTTCATCGGCCAAACTGTCTTGGCGCGAATGGTTTACGAAGGCGTGTTGGCCATAGCGCGACAACAGCTCACCGACTGCACCGAGGCTGCCGCCCTCGGCTACACCGCCGACCAATTGGCGGAAATCGAGCGCAATGAAGCACGCTGGTGGCGACAGTTGGCCTCGCTCAAACTCATCTACACCGCCGACCAATTGGCTATCGACCAGTTAGTTATGCCGGCGCCCTACACCACCCCGCTTGGACCGGATGCCCCACCCCGCTTGGGTCGCTACTTCGGCTACCGCATTGTCCAAGCCTGGCTCAAACGCAACGACCGCAAGCCCCTACCCGACTTGCTCGCCCCGCAATTCTACGCCGACGACCGCATCCTCATCCAATCCGGCTACAATCCCAACTAACCCGGCCAAATTTTTCCGCCGAAAGATTTGGTCAGGTGGCCAAAATCCGCTATCTTTGCACCAAAAAGTTGGAAAAGTGTCAAAAACCACCCCAAAATCGGTTGGAAAAGTGTCAAAAACAACCCCAAAATCGGTTGGAAAAGTGTCAAACAGCCCAAATATGCAATGAATAGTTATGGATAACATCCTGATTAACAGAGAAATATACACCTTTATACGCGATTTCTTTGCCACGGAGAAGAAAGCGTTACTGATTTCCGGTGCTCGTCAGGTCGGAAAAACATTCGCCATCCGCCATGTCGCACACCAAATTTTTGAGAATGTAATCGAGCTGAACTTCGCCGAGCAACCGGTGTTGAAAGACATCTTTAATGGTTCTCGCAATAGCAAGGAGATTCTCACTCGCATCTCCGCAATGACCGGTGCCCAAATGGTAAAGGGCAAGACCCTCATCTTCTTCGACGAGGTGCAAGAATGTCCGGAAATCATCACTGCCATCAAATTTTTAGTGGACGAAGGTAGCTACCGCTATGCGCTGAGCGGCTCGCTTTTGGGCGTACAACTTCGCGACATCCGCAGTGTGCCGGTGGGCTATCTCACTGAACGACGCATGTATCCGCTCAACTTAGCGGAGTTTATGAAGGCTGTAGGCATGAGCCAAAGCGTGACAGACCATATTAAGCAATGTTTCGACCACCGATTGGAAGTTGACCCGGTCATTCACAGAAAGATGCTCGAGTTGGTCAACCTTTACTTGGTGGTGGGCGGTATGCCTGAGGTGGTAGCAAAGTATCTCGCCACCGGCAATATAGAGCAAGTGCGCGCCACCCAATCCGACATCATCAGCGCCTACCACAAGGACATTGCGAAATACGACCTTGACAACAAACTCTACATTCAAGAAATCTTCGACACCATCCCTGCGGAATTGGATGCCAAGAACAAGCGCTTTGTGCTCACTTCGCTCTCCGGCACACCGCGATTCGACCGCCTGAAAAACAGCTTTTTATGGCTGACAGATGCCGGTGTGGCGCTACCAACATATAATATAAATGAGCCACGAGTGCCGTTGCAACTCAATATGCTTCGCAACCTGTTCAAACTGTTTCTCAACGATGTTGGGCTGCTATCGCGGTTCTGCTCAGCCGAAGTGGTGCTAAGTATCCTCAACGGCAAAGCCGACATCAACTTCGGCGCCATTTACGAGAATTTAGCCGCTCAAGAATTGGCCTCGCACGATTATAAGTTGTACTACTTCAACAGCAAGCGCCAAGGCGAGTTAGACTTCGTCATCGAACACAACGGCCACGTATTGCCCATCGAAATTAAATCCGGCAAGGATTATAAGCGCCACAACGCGCTCTCCAACGTGATGTCCTCGGTCGAATATGACATACCGCTGGCGATGGTCTTCTCAAATGGCAATGTGGAAAGCAACGGTCGAGTGCTCTACCTGCCCATTTATATGCTGATGCATCTGAAGGAGGCGAGGATTGAGGAGCCGGTGTTCCGATTCTCACCGCTATAATACGGCAAAATGGGCGGCCCGACGGGCCGCCCATTTTACTATTGAGTGGAAGGGGATTAGCGCATGAATTTGTGGGTAACAATCAGGCCGTTGTCGAGGTGCAGGCGCAGCAAGTATACGCCGGCGGCTTGGGCCGATGCGTCGAAGCTGTTGATGCCTTCGCGCCAGTCGGCAGCAAGGATGCGGCCTTCGATGTCGAGCAATTCGGCACCGAGCACGGGGCTTTCGGTGGTGAAGGTCACCACGCCGTCGGCCACGTCGAAGCTAACCTCTTGCATGAATTCCACATCGCTGATGGAGCCCATGTCGGGCAGCGAGCCTTCGGTCAGGCCTTGGAAGTAGATCGACACGGGGATGTCGCCTTGACCGTCCACGAATTCTGCGTCGGGCACGGAGATTTTGATGGTGTGAGTGCCGGCAGAGAAGGCGCCGAGGCGGATGATGCGGTTGTCAATCTTATCGCCGGGGCACCAGTTGCTGAACGATTGCCATGCTTCATCCTTCTTGGGGAAGTAGCCGTAGATGCCGTTCGACTGGGTGTTGTACTTGCGGAAGGGCTCGCACGAGGTGCGACCGGGCTTGTAGGTGAGCACCAAGTCGCCGTCGACGTATACGAAGTGGTCGCGACGATTGTATTCCTCGCCGCCGGTGTTGGCGCCGTGGTTGGAGGTAATCAGGCACAGCAGGCCGTCGGTCACGTCTTCGGGAACGGTGAAGGTGAAGGTGCGCTCGGTTTTGCCCACCTCGTCGGTGGCGGTTTCGCGGTAGTTGTTCAGATTATAACGACCATCGTATTCCGGCTTCTTCATGTAGATGGGCACGAACACATCATTAGTATTGCCGGCCAGAGGCTCGTCGGTGCACACGAATTCGAGCGTGCCGGTGAACACATCGTTGCGGTCTTCGCAACCGGAGATTTGCTGGTTGGCAGCGTAGGGAATGCCGAAGAGCTCAAACTCAATCCACAGGTCGTACTGCGCGCGCAGGTCCATGTCGTGCATGATGTAGCCGAGGTTGTCAACCACGAAGGAATAGGGCACGTGGTCGGGCTGCTTGTTCTTGTTCATGAACGGAGTGATAAAGCGGCCAAGCTCCGAGCGGTAGATGTCCTCGTCCTGGAAGTTGTAAGTGTCGCGGCCTTTGGGCACCAGCGCGAGGTTGATGTTGCCGATGCGGTCGTAGTTGTCGCACAGGGCGCCGATGGTGATGTTCATATCGGTGCGTGCGCCAAAGAAATCCATCTGCTCGTCGGTCAGACGGATGGCGTAGAGCGAGTTGCGGTGGCGCAGAATGCCATCATCGAGGTCAGCATCAAACACGGTTTCATTATAACCATCGTAAAACACCACCTCGTCGTACAGCTTCAGCGAGCGGCCTTCGGTCTCCTCCTGAGCGAACACCGGCATAGCGGCCATCGATACCAATAATGGAAGTAAATACTTTTTCATAGAGAAATGTAATTATTGCAGATTTATTCTGCAAAGTTACCACATTTCCGCCAAATATCAAACACTTACGCAATTTTTTTCGTATCTTTGCAGTTCATTACTCCTCATTTTATGCGAAAAATTATCTCGATTTTAACACTGGGCGCGGTCGTTAGCGCTTTTGCAGCCGGACTGAGCCATGATTTCGGCCTGATTTCGGCCGACGGCGGCATCGTGAGTCGACGCTTCTGGATTCGCAACGATGCCGACTCGGCCATGGCGATAGTGAAGGTGCGCACTTCGTGCGGTTGCACTGCCGTGGACTACGACCGCCACAGCATCGTCCCGGGCGATTCAGCCTATGTGGACGTAAGTTTCAACCCCGCCGGACGCTATGGGCGGCAGTCGAAAACCGTGCACGTATCCACCTCCGCCGGACGCTCCACCATCACCATCCAAGCCACGGTGAAGGCTACAGACACCACAATCGAATTAGCTTTTCCTCGCGCCAAAGGCTCACTCCATCTCACCGCCGACTCGCTGGCGTTCAACGACTTACGCCGCGGCGATGCTTCGGCGCAGGTGGTGCACATCTACAACAACTCGCCCGACACGGTAGCGCTCACCGCCAACGTCCCCGAATGGGTGCGCGTGGTGAGCGAGCGCCCCACCCTGCCGCCCTACGAAGAGGAGCCGGTGGTGGTGCAAGTGCTCACCGCCCGTTGCCCGGCCGACACCGCCGCCACCGCCACAGTGGCCGGCGCTCCCATCCACGTGGCCGTCTCCTACCGCAAGTAGCCTCGTCAAAAAGTCGACATGTCGACAAAATAGCGAATGAGAGTTGTGCGTTTATCAGATTTTTTTCGTAAATTTGCAAACCAAACTATTTTTCTATGGAAATCCAACGCAACTGTCATCTCAACCGCATAATCTCACGCATGGGCAATGGCATGATAAAGGTCGTCACCGGCATTCGCCGTTGTGGCAAATCCTACTTGCTATTCAATCTCTTCGCCTCTTACTTAAAATCGCAAGGCGTTGATGAACAACATATTGTTAAGGTAGATTTGGAGGACCGCCGCAACAATGCTCTTAGAAATCCCGATGCGCTTCTTCAGTATATTGACTCGAAATTTGTTGATAGCCAAACCCACTATATCCTCTTGGATGAGGTGCAATTGGTGCCGGAGTTTGAAGACGTGCTCAATAGCTTTCTGAAAGTTCCAAATGCCGACGTTTACGTCACCGGCAGCAATGCTCGCTTCCTCTCAAAAGACATTATCACCGAGTTCCGCGGACGCGGCGACGAGATACGAATTCAACCACTGAGCTTCAGCGAATTTATGAGCGTAAAAAATGGTAATCGCGAAGATTTGCTCAATGAATATATGATGTACGGTGGCCTGCCGCAAGTGGTGATGATGCAAGATTCGGCTCAAAAGGTTGAATATCTAAATGCTTTGTTTGCACACACTTACATCAAAGACATCAAAGAGCGCTACAGAATCTCCAACGACGATGATTTGGACGGGCTCATCTCGCTAATGGCCTCTAATATAGGAGGTTTGACCAATCCCACCAAGTTAGAGAACAGCTTCAAATCCATCAAACAAAGCCACATCTCTAAGGATACAATCAAATACTACCTCGACCTGCTCCAAGACGCGTTTTTAATCGAGAAATCAATCCGCTACGATATAAAAGGCAAAAAATATATCAACACTCCGGCAAAATATTACTTTGCCGACCTCGGATTGCGCAATGCCCGCCTCAACTTCCGTCAAACCGAGTACACGCACCTGCTTGAAAATCTGATTTACAACGAGTTGCGCTTGCGCGGCCTCAGCGTTGACGTTGGACAGATTACGGCCACCTCTACCGATAGCACCGGCCAACGCCGCCAATCCACCTTGGAAGTAGACTTCGTGTGCAACCAAGGATTCAACCGCTATTATATTCAATCAGAATACGCTATTCCATCGGAGGAAAAGATGCAACAAGAGTTAAGCTCGTTGCTCAAAATCCACGATGGCTTCAAAAAGATAGTAATCGTTGGAACACCGGCAATTAGCCACTATAACGACGATGGAATCGCCATCCTCAACATTTTTGACTTCCTCTTGAACGCTGACAGCTTACTCAAGTAGACCGCTCCATTCGCTATTTAGTCGACATGTCGACTAAATAGCGAATCCACCTTGTGTGCCTTTCTATCGGCTTGACGTGGGGTTCTTTTGCGCCGGCTTGCGGCTTGCGGTTTATATGTTTAATAACATATTTGGCGTTTTCGCGCGATTTTTATTAGGTTGGTGGTGATTTTTTTTGTATTTTTGCGGAAAATTATCAAACTACCCTAACTAACCTTAAAATATGAGTTGCAATAAACAACTACTGCTGGGCGACGAGGCACTGGCCTTGGGCGCCATCAACGCAGGCCTATCGGGAGTGTATGCCTATCCCGGCACTCCTTCAACTGAAATCACTGAGTATATTCAATCTAACGCTGTGGCCAAGGAGCGCAACATTCACCGCCATTGGTCATCGAACGAAAAGACTGCCATGGAAGAAGCCCTTGGCATGTCGTTCTGCGGCAAACGCGCCATGGTGTGCATGAAGCACGTGGGCATGAACGTGTGCGCCGACCCATTTGTCAACTCTGCCATGACCGGCGCCAACGGCGGCCTCATCGTGGTGGGCGCCGACGACCCCTCGATGCACTCTTCGCAAAATGAGCAAGACTCGCGTTTCTTCGGCGACTTCGCTTTCATCCCCACCCTCGAACCGTCGAACCAGCAAGAGGCTTACGACATGGCCGCTTACGGCTTCGAGCTGTCGGAAAAATTCGGCATGCCGGTGCTGATGCGCATGACCACTCGCCTGTGCCACTCACGTGCCGTGGTGGAAGCCGCTTGCGAACCCGCGCCCGAACGCACTCTCTCCTACCCCGCCAAACCCAACCAATGGGTGCTGATGCCGGTCAACTCCAAGCGCCGCTACGTGGAAGTGCTCAAAGTGTGGGACGACCTCAGCGCCGCTTCCGAGGCATCTCCCTTCAATAAATATATAGACGGCACCAACCACTCGCTCGGCATCATCGCCTCCGGTATCGGCTTTAACTACCTGATGGAAAACTTCCCCAATGGTTGCCCGTTCCCGGTGGTGAAAGTGTCGCAATACCCCATGCCCACCGACATGATGCGCCGCTTGGCCAACGAATGCGACCGCATCCTGGTCATCGAAGAGGGTCAACCCTTCATCGAAACTCGCCTGCGCGGCGTGTTCGACCAACCGGTAGAAGTAATCGGCCGCCTCAGCGGCGCTCTGCCTCGCACCGGCGAGCTCACTCCCGACGCTGTGCGTGCCGCCTTGGCAATGGAACCGCTGCAACACGTCGACCGTCCTGAAATCGTGGCTCCGCGTCCGCCCGCCCTGTGCCAAGGTTGCGGCCACCGCGATGTGTACCACGCTCTCAACGATGTGATGGCTCAATATGAGAACCCGAAAGTGTTCGGCGACATCGGTTGCTACACCCTCGGTTGGCTTGCACCGTTCAACGCTATCGACACCTGCGTCGACATGGGCGCATCCATCACCATGGCCAAAGGCGCTGCCGACGCCGGCCAGCATCCCGCCATCGCCATCATCGGCGATTCCACCTTCACCCACTCCGGCATGACCGGTCTGCTCGACGCCATCAATGAGAACAGCAACATCACCGTAATCATCTCCGACAACCTCACCACCGGCATGACCGGCGGCCAAGATTCGCAAGGCACCGGCAAGCTCGAAGACATCTGCCGCGGCCTCGGCGCTGCTCCCGAACACGTGCGCACCATCGATTCCCTGCCCAAGAACCATCAGCAGATGATGGAACTCTTCAAAGAAGAAATCGACTACCCCGGCCTCTCCGTAATCGTTTCGCGCCGCGAATGTATCCAAACCGCTCGTCGCCACGCTAAAAAATAACCCTTCTTAACGTACATCCTCATGAAAAAAGATATAATCTTAGCAGGCGTGGGCGGACAAGGTATCCTCTCAATCGCCACCATAATCGGTGTGGCCGCTTTGGAACAAGGCCTCTACCTCAAACAAGCCGAAGTGCACGGCATGAGCCAGCGCGGCGGCGACGTGCAGTCGAACCTGCGTCTGTCGTCCGAGCCCATCTACTCCGACCTCATCGCTGCCGGCGCCGCCGACATGGTGGTGTCGCTCGAACCGATGGAAGCACTCCGCTACGTGAGCTATCTCAACCCCGAATCGGGCTGGATTATCACCAACACCGCTCCGTTTGTCAACATCACCAACTACCCCGAGCAAGCCACTTTGGAAGCTGCGCTCAACGCTCAACCTCGCGTGGTGAAATTCGACATGGACCAAGCCGCCAAGGACATCGCTTCGCCGCGTTCGTCCAACATGGTGCTCCTCGGCGCCTGCGCGCCCGCTCTCGGCATCGCCCCTGAGAAACTCGAAGACGGCATCCGCAAAGTATTCGGTCCCAAAGGCGAAAAAATCGTGGAAGCCAACATCACCGCATTCCGTCACGGCCTCCAAGCCGCTCAATCGCAAATGAAATAAAACCTCTCTCCTATGAATTTTCCCTTATCGCAAGACGTTCTGAATCAAGCCATTGAGCGCATCGGCGTGGTGGATATGAAATCCGCCACCATCCGCCAAATTTGCGCCGTATCGGCTCAGATGGAAAAGGCCTCCGGCCAAAAGTTTGTACACTTGGAAATGGGCAACCCCGGCCTGCCCGCCTCGCAAATCGGCATCCAAGCCGAAGTGGCCGCTCTCCAATCCGGCATCGCCAACCAGTACCCCAACATCATCGGCATCCCCGCCCTGAAAGAGAACGGGTCTAAATTTGTGAAAGCCTTCCTCGACGTGGACGTGCCCCCGCGCTGCATCATTCCCACCGTGGGCTCCATGCAGGCCAGCTTCACGCTGTTCATCCTCTTGGGCCAGCGCAAACCCGGTGCCGACACCATCCTCTACATCAACCCCGGCTTCCCCGCTCAGCGCAACCAAGCCAAGCTCCTCGGCCTCAACACCGAGCAATTCGACATCTACGAATACCGCGGCAAAGCCCTCGAAGCCAAGTTGGAAAGCATCCTCAGCAGCGGCAAAGTGTCGGCCTTGATTTACTCCAACCCGAACAACCCCGCGTGGTTCAACCTCACCGACGAGGAGTTGGAAATCATCGGCCGCATGGCCACCAAATACGATGTGTTCGTGCTCGAGGATCTCGCCTACTTCGGCATGGACTTCCGCAAAGACCTCGGCCACCCCTACCAAGCGCCGTTCGTGTCGACCGTGGCCAAATACACCGATAATTATATACTGCTGATTTCCGGCTCGAAGATGTTCAGCTACGCCGGCCAGCGCATTGCCATGGTGTGCATGTCCGAAACCGTGTGCGACTCCAGCTCCGACTTCATCCGCTCGTTCTACGAGATGCCCACCTTCGGCGATGCTTACGTATTCGGCGTGCTCTATTGCGCATCGTCGGGCACCGCCCACTCCGCCCAACACGCTTTCGCCGCCATGCTCGGCGCCGCTGTGGAAGGCAAGCTCAACTTCGTGCAAGATTGCTCGGAATACGGCCGCCGCGCCAACATCGCCAAGAAGCTGTTCACCGACAACGGTTTCCACATCGTGTACTCGCACGATGGTGCCGACCCCATCGCCGACGGCTTCTTTTTCACTGTGGGCTACGAAGGCCTCAGCGCCGTTGACCTCCATGCCGCACTGCTGCGCCACGGCATCTCCACCATCCCTCTGCAATCCACAGGCAGCCACCAAAACGGCCTGCGCGTGTGCATCTCCACCCTCATCACCGACGATGACTTCAATGCGCTCGGTGAACGTTTAGCCATCTTCCATAACAATCCCAAATGACTAAAGGCAAATTCATGACCGCCGACGAGGCCATGCAACTGGTCAAAAGCGGCGACAGCATCTACATACAAGGTTCCACCTCCATTCCCGAGACGCTCAGCGACGCCTTGGCGCGCCGGTTGCATGACATCACCGATGTGATTATCTACAACGCGTTCGCAGTGGCTTCGCGCCCCGCGCCCTACTGCGTGCCCGAGCTGAAGGACCGCTTCACCCTGCGTTCGTTCTTCGTGTCGAACTCGGTGCGCGGCTGGATTGGCGAGGGCTACGGTTCCACAATTCCACGCTTCCTCGGCGAAGTGCCGGCGCTCTTCCGCGACGGCACCTGCCCGGTGGACGTGGCGCTCATCAACTGCTCGCGTCCCGACGAAAACGGCAACGTGAGTTTCGGCGTGTCGGCCGACTTGGCCACCTCCGCCGTGGAGTGTGCCAAGGTGATTATCGCCCAAATCAACCCCCACGTACCATTCTCCTACGGCGACCCGGTCATCCCGCTGAGCCGTATCGACGCCTGCGTGGAGGTGGATGACCCGCTGGTGGAAGTGCCCACCGCCGAGCCTAACGATGCCGAGTTGCGCATCGGT
>JBJEKG010000202.1:0-10093 GCA_051878535.1 Muribaculaceae bacterium | reverse complement strand
AGCGCTACGCGGCCGCAGTCGGTGAGGTGTGCGGCAGCGTAGGCCACGAGCGAGAGGGGCGACAGACCGCCATCCACATGGCGGGCGGCGGCGCGGGCCGACAGCGGCGAGCGTTCTCCGGTGATGAAGAACGGCGGGTTGCTCACAATCAGGTCGTAGCAACCCTGCACGGTGGTGAAATCGCTCTGAATCACGCGGACTCGGTCGCTGTAGGGCGAGGCATCCACGTTCACGCGCAAATCCTCGGCGGCATCGGCGTCAAGCTCCACGGCGGTGACGCGGGCTTGCGGATAGCGTTGCGCAAGCATCAGGGCAATCACACCGCAACCGGCGCCCACATCCAAAGCGGTGCCGGAGGCGTCCGGAAGCTGTGCCCACGCACCGAGCAGCACGCCGTCGGTGCCGATTTTCATTGCGCACCGACTGTGGGTGAGGGCGAACTGTTTGAATCGGAAGTCGTGGCCCATGTTACTGCCGGATAAGGCGCAGCAACAAGGGCACATCCTCGGCCACGTTGGTGTTATGATTTGAGAACACGCTGCGAGCGGAGCGGGCGAAGGCTGCGGCACGGGCATCGCTGGTGGCATCGGGCCACACAAGGTGGAAGTTGTGGCCGTTGCCGGCGGGCATGGTGTACACCAGTCGGTAGGTAGCTTCGTCCACGGAGATGGAGCCGTCGTCGCGCCGCGAGATGGTCACGCGCAACATTGCTCCGCCGCGGGTGTCGGTGGTCTTGATGTTTGAAATGAAGTTGCCCAATGAGTACACTGTCAAGCGGTTATCCTTCAGATGCAGCGGCTGAATCACGTGCGGATGGCCGCCGATGACGCACTCCACCCCAAGGGAGTGCAGGTAGTCGGCTAATGAGGTCTGCGACGGGTGTTGCAGCAATTGATACTCCACGCCCCAGTGCACGCACGCGAAGATGATTTCCGCGCTGTCGGCACGCAGTGCGGCCACATCGCGCTTCATCTGCTCGCGGTCGATGTAGTCCACCACCACCTCGCCGCGGGGCGAGATGCCGTTGGTGCCGTAGGTGTAGTTGAGAAATCCCACGCGGATGTTGTTGATGACCTTGACCATGGGCAGGGCACGGCTGCGGTCGGAGGGAGAGCGGTACGTGCCGATGTGGGCGAGGCCGCGGGCGTTGAGCGAATCGATGGTAGCGCACAAGCCGCGGTCGCCGCGGTCGAGGGTGTGGTTGTTGGCTGTGAGGAAGAGGTCGAACCCGGCTGCGGAGAGCGCGTCGAGGTAGGATGCGGGCGAGTTGAAGCACGGGTAACCGGAGTACTTAGGTCCGGCTACCGGTGTTTCGAGGTTGACCACCGCGTAGTCGGCCGAGATGATGTAGGGGCTGACCGTGCGGAAGTATTCGCTGAAGTCGTATGAGCCGTCGGCTTGGCGTGCGGCATCAATCTGCCCTTGGTGCATCATGGCGTCGCCGGCAAACACAATCTCGGCCTCGTCGCGGCCCATCAGCAGCGACAGCAGCGAGAACAGCAGCACGGTGAGCGTTTGCATAGCCTGATGGAGCGTGGTTAAGCGAAGAGCTCGCCGGTGGCGGCCTTCAGGGTGTTGAGCATAAGCATGCAGATGGTCATCGGACCCACGCCGCCGGGCACGGGGGTGATGAACTCGCACTTGGGGGCGACGTTTTCATAGTCGACGTCGCCGCTAAGGCGGTAACCGGATTTGCGCGAGGTATCGATCACGCGGGTGGTGCCCACGTCGATAACGGTGGCACCCTCTTTGACCATGTCGGCGGTGACGAATCCGGGGCGGCCGAGGGCGGCTACGAGGATGTCGGCACGCGAGCACACCTCTTTAAGGTTCTCCGTAGCGCTGTGGCACACGGTGACGGTGGCGTCCACGCCCTTTTGCATCATCAGCGATGCAAGGGGCTTGCCCACGATGTTGCTGCGGCCGATGATGACGCAGTTGCGACCGCGAGTGGGCACGTGGTAGCGGCGCAACAGCTCCACGATGCCCGCCGGAGTGGCGCTGTGGAAGCAGGGCATGCCCAACGACTGGCGGCCGACGTTGATGGGGTGGAATCCGTCCACATCTTTGCGGAAGTCGACGGCTTCGGTCACCCGTTGTTCGTTGATATGGCGGGGCAAGGGCAGCTGCACGATGAACCCGTCCACTTCGGGGTCGGCGTTGAGCTGCGCGATGATGTCGAGCAACTCGGCTTCGGTCACGGTGTCCTCGCGGCGGATTACGGTGGAGGTGAATCCGCAGGCTTCGCAGGCTTTGACCTTGTTGGCTACGTAGGTTTCGCTACCGCCGTCGTGGCCGACCAAGATAGCGGCCAAATGGGGGCGGCGCAGACCCTGTTCGAGGCGTTGAGCCACGATTTGGGCGATTTCTTGCTTGATGGTGGCAGCAGTGAGCTTGCCGTCGATGATGGTCATGGTGTTTAGGTAGTTAAAAAGCTATCACGACCCCCAATCAGGTCGTAATAGCTATATATAATAATGTGTTACTTGCGTTTGGGCATACCGGGCATACCGCCGCGCAGGCCGCGCATGGCTGCCATGGGGTTCTTGCTTCCGGCGAGGCGCATCATCTGGCGGGTTTGCTCGAATTGCTTGAGCAGACGGTTCACCTCTTGGATGGTGGTGCCGCTGCCCAAAGCGATGCGGCGCACACGGGTGCCTTTGATGATTTCGGGATGCAGACGCTCCTGCAAGGTCATTGAGTTGATGATAGCCTCAATGCCCTTGAAGGCGCTATTGTCGATGTCAATATCCTTGATAGCCTTGCCCAATCCGGGAATCATTGAGGCAAGGTCCTTGATATTGCCCATCTTCTTGATTTGCTGGATTTGCTTGTAGAAATCCACGAAGGTGTACTGGTTTTTCTGCAGCTTGCGAGCGAGTTCTTCGGCTTCTTTCTCGTCGAACTCGCGCTGTGCGCGTTCCACTAATGACACGATGTCGCCCATGCCGAGGATGCGGTCGGCCATACGGTTGGGGTAGAACACGTCGATGCCGTCGAGGGTTTCGCCGGTGCCAACGAATTTGATAGGCTTGGTGACCACGGTGCGGATGGAGAGGGCCGCACCGCCGCGGGTGTCGCCATCGAGCTTGGTGAGGACTACGCCGTCGAAGTCGAGGCGCTCGTTGAAGGTGCGAGCGGTGTTGACAGCGTCCTGACCGGTCATGGCATCAACCACGAACAGCGTTTCGGAGGGCTTGATAGCGCGCTTGATGTTCTCGATTTCCTGCATCATCTGCTCGTCGACGGCCAGGCGGCCGGCGGTGTCGATGATGATGAGGTCGTGGTGGTTCTGCTTACCGAATTCCACGCCTTTGCGGGCGATGTCGACCGGGTCTTTGCTTCCGTCGATGGTAAACACGGGCACCTCGATGCTTTCGCCCAACACTTTCAGTTGGTCGATAGCAGCGGGACGGTACACGTCGCACGCTACCAACAGCGGGCGCATGGCCTTCTCGCTTTTGAGCTTCTTGGCCAACTTGCCCGAGAAGGTGGTTTTACCCGAACCTTGCAAGCCCGACATCAGGATGACCACGGGCTTGTCCTTGAGGTTGAGCGGCGCGGCATCACCGCCCATCAGAGCGGTGAGCTCGTCGTGCACGATTTTCACCATCAATTCGCTGGGCTTGATGGCTGTGAGCACGTTTTGGCCGAGTGCTTTGGCCTTGACAGTGTCGGTGAATGACTTGGCTACTTTGTAGTTGACGTCGGCATCGATAAGAGCGCGGCGCACGTCCTTGAGGGTTTCGGCTACGTTGATTTCGGTGATTTTGCCTTCGCCCTTGAGGATTTTAAAACTACGCTCAAGTCGTTCGCTAAGTTTTTCAAACATTATGCAGTGGGATTGATGGTTACTTATTTAATTGTATTACAGTCGGTTGGTGGCGGTGTCGGGGAAGATGACCGCCGGTTTAAACGTGCGGGCCTCTTCGTAGCTCATGGTAGCGTAGGCCATGATGATGACCACATCGCCCGGTTGCACCAGTCGAGCAGCCGCGCCGTTGAGGCAGATTACGCCCGAGCCGCGTTCGCCCGCGATGGTGTAGGTGTCTAATCGCGCTCCGTTGTTATTATTAACAATGTACACGCGCTCGCCCGGCAGGATGTTGGCGGCGTCGAGCAGGTCTTGGTCGATGGTGATTGAACCGATGTAGTCCAACCGCGCTTCAGTCACCGTCACGCGGTGAATCTTCGATTTCAGGACTTCAACGTTCATGCTTTAGGGTATTTGATATTGTCAATGAGGCGCACATCACCCATCCACACGGTCACGCACCCTACCAAGGGGTGCTGTCCGTCCCAGCTTTCCACCGGTTGCAGCGAAAGAGCGTCCACAATTTGATAGTACTCGACCTCCATGCCGTCGACGGCGTTGATTGCGTCGACCACATGCTGCTGCAGAGCGGCGATGTCGTGGCATGTCACTGCATCCTCCACGCTTTGGGCGAGGATGCGGTGGATGGCCGGTGCTTTGGCACGCTGCTCCGCGGTGAGACGCACGTTGCGCGAACTCATGGCGAGGCCGTCGTCGTGCCGCTTGATGGGACACGGCACGATTTCGAGGTCAAAGCCTTCCAACTCCACCATGCGACGGATTACCGCTATCTGCTGGTAATCCTTCTCGCCGAAGTAAGCGCGCCGGGGCTGCACGTAGCTGAACAGCTTGCTCACTATCTGCGCCACGCCGTTGAAGTGGCCGGGGCGCATGGCTCCTTCCATCACTTCAGCCACGGGCCCGAGGTCGAACACACGCGTGTCGGGCTGCGGGTATATCTCTTCGACCGAAGGCACGAACGCCACGTCCACGCCGGCTGCCGTCAGCTTCTCACAGTCGGCATCAACGGTGCGCGGGTAGGTGCGCAAGTCGTCGGGGTTGTTGAATTGAGTGGGGTTAACGAATACGCTGACCACAACGAAATCGCACTCACGGCGAGCCCGTTCGATCAGCGACACGTGGCCGGCATGCAACGCGCCCATAGTGGGCACCAAGCCTACTGTGGCTCCGGCCTTCTTAGCATCAGCAACAGCTTCGCGAAGCTGCGCTACGGTGGAAATTACTTTCATTTTATAGGTGTTATAAAATCGGGTGCAAAGTTACAAAACTTTTCGCAATTGTGCAAACAGAAAAAGCACCCGCCTTGGATTTTCCACCCGAAAGCCTCAGCTCATTAATTTACAATTCCTGTTCTCCTGCTAAATCTCCTGTTCTGCGGTGAACCCTTTGCAACAGTCAGGACTTCTGACACGCTTTCACAGTCACCACGGGCTTATTGCGGCGGCGGCAGGTCGGCAGGCATGGTGAAGGGGTGGTCGGTGGCGCTCACGGTGCGAATCTGCGCCAACGAGTATGTGGCGATGTCGCCGGTGGCGGTGTCGCGGCCTATCAAATACCACCGGTGGAGGTTGAGCTTGATAAAGAAGGGCTCAACCTCTATACAGGTGCCGGAGTAGTCGATGACAATGGTGTGGTCGGTGCGCATTGCCTCGGTGATGGCTGCCAGGTGCTCGCGGCCACCGCTTCCGCACTCCAACAGGATGCGGTGGCTCAAGTGCTTATACTGGCGCAGGAAGTTGCCGATGACGCACGAGTGTAGCAGCCAGTACATCTGCGGGTCGGCCGTTATGCGCTCCACCTCGCGGATGTGATAGGAGCTGACCGAGGTGCGACTGCTGTAAATCTCGATGCCGAACAGCTGCTTGATAGCTGTCTTGTAGCGGTGAAACGTCCGCTCGGGGATTTCTGTCTCTCCGAGCACGTTGAGCACCGACTGCGCCCATTCGCGGTTGATTTGAGCGCGCGAGATGCCGTCGCAGCGGTATATAAGTTCAATCAGCCAGATGTAGCGGCTGAAAAGGTCGGTATTAGTCATTCTATGTGTGATGATAGGGTGTTGAGCGTTGAGTATGCTGTTGTGTAAACGTGTGAAATTAAATATTATTTCATAATCTTTGATTATTTTGTCAAAAATTCGTAACTTTGCAACAAATTCTTAACATCATAACTTACTTATCTATATCATGAAGCGTTTTTCACTCGTGCTTTTAGCAGTTACGGCATATCTGTGGAGCTATGCCGCAACCTTCAGCGGCACGCTCCCGGTGATGTATATCAACACCGAGAACGGCCAGTCAATCACCTCAAAAGAAGACTACATTGCGGCCACGGCCTACCTCGACGCCCTCGGTTTGGAGGGCTACGAATCGGTGGGCTCGGTCGATGAGCCTTTAGGCTTGCAAATCCGCGGCCGAGGCAACTGGACATGGGTGGGCTTCGACAAGAAGCCTTACCGCCTCAAATTCGATTCCAAGCAAGCATTCATGGGCATGAAAAAGAGCAAACACTTTGCGCTGATGGCCGCCGCCGACGATTCCGACGGCTACCTGCGCAATACTGTGGGATACTACATGAGCGACCTTGCCGGATTGCCGTGGGCACCGGCGCAGCGCCCCGTTGAGGTGGTGCTCAACGGTGAGTACATCGGCCTTTACTTCCTCACCGAGACCATCCGCGTGGACAAGGACCGCGTGAACATTGTAGAGCAACCCGACGAGGCCACCGACCCCGAGGCAATCACCGGCGGCTGGCTCGTGGAGATTGACAACTACAACACCGACCCGCACGTCACCGTCATCGAGCACAACACCGACAACTACGAAATCTGGTTCACATACAAGACTCCGGAGGTGCTCTCCGCAGCTCAAGAGGAGTACCTCACCAACCAAATGACCCTCATCAACGACGCACTCTACCGCGAAGACCTCAACGACAACACCTGGGAAAACTACGTCGACGTCTACTCCCTTGCACGCTATTACATCGTGCAAGAGGTGCTCGACGACTACGAGAGCTTCCACGGCAGCTGCTACCTCTACAAGGACCAAGGCCAGGACAAGTGGCAGTTCGGTCCGGTGTGGGACTTCGGCAACTCGTTCACCGAAGGCAAGTGGCGGTTCATCTATCAAGACCGCACTTGGCACAACGTGTGGATTGCGCAGGCATGTCGTCACCCACACTTCATCGAAGTGGTCAAAGAAGTGTGGAAGGAGATTTATCCCACACTCAACGTCCAACTGCAGGCCTACGTAGATGATTTCGCGACCACCGTGTCGCAAGCGGCTATGAGCGATGCCGCGCGCTGGCCACAGTACGGCAACGGCGACATCAACAACGATGTCGCTCGTGTGAAATCCCGCATCTCGCGCGCCATCACCTGGCTCAACGGCCAGTGGGGCGACGGCGAGGTAGAACCCGTGGGCTCGCACAACGCCTACTTCATCAACACCCCCGGCTGGGAAGAGGTGTACGTGTTTATGTGGTACGACAACGGCAACCAAACCCCGCTCGGCTCGTGGCCCGGCACCAAGGCCACGCTGATGGACAACGGCCTGTGGCGCATCAACTTTGAATGGCCCGACCTGCCCTCCGACAACGTGGGCATCATCTTCGGCAACGGCGGCGCAGGCGTCGAGGCCGGCAACCAAACCCAAGACTTCGTGTTCGTGGAAGGCGGCATCTACAATGGCGACGGCTTCTACAGCGGCACCCCCGACGTAGCCGCTGACGAAGCAGTGCAAATCACAGTCAACGGCAGCGAAGTGACGCTGTGCACCCCTGAACAGTGCACAGTGACCATCGCCGACATCCTCGGCCGCACCCGCACCATCGCCCTGCAAGCGGGCACCACCACCGTCACCCTCCCCGCCGGCCTCTACCTCATCAACGGCCGCAAGCTCTCCATCCGCTAACCGCACCCCCGTCTGTGAATTAGCCCAATTAGCCCAATAAGCCTAATTGGGCTAATTTTCTAAGATGAGTTTCTCACGCCTACAAATTAATGCAACCGCCATTAAATCAACCGTGGTTGCATTAACCCTATCACATCAAGGTCCTTTGGCGGGATTTAGGCGTGGGGGAGAGTGAGCAGCAGGCGGAGGCCGCCGCTGTAGGTTGGATCGGCGAGCAGGTCACCGCCGAGCAAATGAACGATTAGACGAGTGTAGAGCATGCCGTCGAGGCGGGTGGATTCGCCGAAGACGTTGTATTTGGCCAACTGAGCATTGACTGCCTCGAAAACCACTATGGTTCGCAAGCCGTCCTCGGTGTTTCCGGCGGAGACTTTCACCATTTCGGGCGATAGTTGCAACAAGCATTGCAATGTGGTGATGAAAACTTGACGTAAGCGCGCTTCGTCCGAGAGTATCTGCAAACGGTTGGGTGGCAAAGTCAAAGTCACCGGCACGGCTGATGCGATGGCTAAAACTGAATCAACGGCCAATGAGAGCACGTAGCTAACATCAACCGGCCTATGTTGAGGCATGGCAGAACCGTCCTCCACCGTGTTGAGCTGCCGCATGTCGTCGAGCAGTGCGGCAATCACGGCGCCGTTGCTCTCAATTGATGCAAGGTACTCGGCGAGGTACTTGCGGTTGGGGTGGTCGCCGCAACAGTCCACCACCAAGCGCGAGTGTTCCACAATGGACGTGAACGGCTGCGCCAACTCCTCCGAGAGGTGGCGAATGAAGTCGGCTTTGAACTCGGACGAGGATCGAGCGGCATCCACGTCGGCTGTAAGGCGGTCGATGGCGATGGATTTGGCCTCCAACTGCATCTGCAGCGAGCGGTTGGCCTGCATCAGCTGCTTGGCCAACTTCTGGCGACGCATTTTCTGGTGCCAAACGATGATGAGTATGACGAACATCAAGGCCATAGCCACGATGAAGCACACACTCACCAGCTGCTGACTTGCAATGATGTCAGCGCGCTCGGAAGCCTCGAATCGGTTGAGTTCGTCGCGTGCCACGAAGGCTTCGTACACGGCACGGCGGCCGCGGTCGCTGTCGCTCTGATTCTGCTGCAGCGACGATTCCAACAGCTTGATATATTGGAAGCAAGCATCGTGGAGCACTGCATCTTGGTTGAGAGCTAATGCGCAGTCGATACGGTAGCGCAGCAGCGACATCCGCCGCGATTTGGTGAGGTCGGGCAGCTGCAACGCGCGGTCGAGGAGCTGTGCAGCGTGAGCGT
The DNA here is from genome assembly GCA_051878535.1 of Muribaculaceae bacterium. GTDB lineage: Bacteria > Bacteroidota > Bacteroidia > Bacteroidales > Muribaculaceae > CAG-873. The sequence continues at coordinate 1,068 of JBJEKG010000202.1, read as the reverse complement.
AGTCCTTGACGGAGAGGTAGTAGAAGATGTCGACCATCGGCGCTGTCTCATACTCGCGCCGAGCACGACTGCTCTTGCCTAAATACAGCTTCGCCAACTGATAGTACTGCTGAATCTGAATCTGCGACAGGTGCTCGAAGTTCGACAGCAGCCGCGTGTACGAGCGGAAGCGGCTGAAGTTGAGCTGGAAATAGTGTCGCGCGCGCGCGTGCATACCGCTTTCGATTGAATCCATGTACTGCAACAGCCGCAATTCTGCCTCCATGCCGTGGTCAATGTCGCCGATTTGATAGTAGCCCAACGCTTCGCATCGGCACAGCAACACCTTGATTTTGTAGTAGTTCTCCGGTTTGCGATTCACCAGCTCGCTGAGGTCGTTGAAATGGTCGTAGAGCGTGCTGGAATTGAGGTAGAAGGGCATGTTGACGCACACACTGTGCAGCAGCACTATCTGCTCGTCCAAATCCTCGGGCGGCGAGAGCGTGTACCGGCGAAACTGCTCGGCAAACCGCCGCAAGCGCTCCGATTCGAGCGCGTTGTCGCGGTACCACGAGTTGATGCTCATGCGGATGAACAGGATGTTCTCCTGCGCCTTCGCACAGGTCGACAGGCGCTCGGCGCGCATCAGCAGCATGTTGAGCGTGTCGCGATTGTTGGCATTGATGTCGGCTCGCGAAGCCAGCATCGAGGCGGCGATGGCCGTGTCGCGGTTGCAGATTGCTCGCTGATACACCAATTCGGCGAGCGAATCGGCGCGGTAGGGATTGTCGGCTAAGGTGAGGTCGAACAGGTTGGCCAACGCCCGAATGGAGTCGGTCGCAGTCATAGCCGCTTCGGCCGCAACCGAAGCGAGCGCCATAAGCAATATCACTGCCAACCGACTCATACAGTGCACATTACTGACCAATCATAGCCAAGAATTGATGCTCGTCGATGATGGGGACGCCGAGTTTAGACGCTTTTTCCAGCTTGGCCGGGCCCATATTGTCGCCGGCCAACACGTAGTCGGTCTTCTTTGAAATAGACCCCACGTTGCGGCCGCCGTTCTGCTCAATTAGCGCCTTGTAC
>JBJEKG010000201.1:0-10105 GCA_051878535.1 Muribaculaceae bacterium | reverse complement strand
TACGACTTCACCACCCACCACTACCTCCTTCTCGAACTCCTCCAAATGGGCATCCAAGCCCAAATCCTGCGCACCACCGGCGAAAACGCTGCCAACTCGGCCACCGGTTGGCTCTTCATCGCCCGCCCCTCCACTCGCTACATCGCTCGCGACCCCGTCATCGCCGACTTCGTCCGCTCTATGCGCCGGTAGCGCAATGCATAATTCATAATGGCCGGCCGCCATTTTTTTGTCGCGGCTCTGAGCTTTAGCGAAGTCTTACTTTTCCTATTACCCCGCCATCCCTCATAATAATCCATGGGTGAAAAAACTTCAACGAAAGGGCCATGCTAATGCTCCACTTTTTGCAAAAAAACATTTGCGCAATTAATCAATAATTCGTAACTTTGTGCACCAACATCACAACTTTTTGATTATGAATGAATATAGATTGAAAACCTGTAGCACATCACATCCTTTGACCTGCCGGCATTGGATGAGAGCCGCACTTGTGGCCGGAGTCATCGCCTCCATTCCTTACACACTTTTCGCCGGTGAGAGTTCCACTCAGAAGTCTGAATCAGTCAGCGCAGAACAATTCAACCAACTGGCCGGCAATGCCTGCATCTCCGGCATTGCTAAATTAGTATTCCTCGGCTCAAGCAATTCGTTGTTTAATTCACCCGAAACTCAGCAACAGGTACTAACAATTGAGCAAATAAACCGAAACGGCTTAAGCTATTATATGGAGCAGCAATACGATGAAGCTGTAGTGTGGTTTCGCAAAGCAGCTGAGCGCGGCTATGCCGGTGCGCAAAACAACCTCGGTTGGTGTTACGAGAAAGGCTATGGCGTGACACAAAGTTGGACTGATGCAGTGTATTGGTACCGCAATGCCGCCGAGCAAGGAAATGATTTGGCACAATACAATCTTGCAGTGTGCTATTGCAATGGAACCGGTGTGGCACAGGACTTTACCACAGCCGTTGAATGGTTTCGCAAGTCAGCCGCCCAAGGCAATGCGTCTGCGCAATTCGATCTCGGGCTGTGCTATTATAACGGCCACGGCGTGGAGCAAGACTTTACCACAGCTGCTGCGTGGTCGCGTAAGGCCGCGGAACAAGGGTATATGTATGCCCAGGAGCATCTCGGGTGGTGCTATTTCCAAGGCTTAGGCGTGCAACAGGACTACACCAATGCGGCAAATTGGTTCCTCAAATCAGCAGTACAAGGCTACGCAAATGCACAAAGCAATTTGGGATATTGCTTCGAACAAGGCTTAGGCGTAACGCAAAGCTACACCGAGGCGGTATATTGGTATCGCAAAGCCGCTGAACAGGGTTTGGCTCTCGGACAGGGCAATCTTGCCGAGTGCTATGACAATGGCTGGGGCGTACCGCAGGATTACGCTGAGGCGGTTCGCTGGTATCGCAAAGCAGCCGAACAAGGAGATGCTATGGCTCAATTCATCGTAGGCATACACTACTACAACGGACAAGGTGTCGAGCAGGACTATACCGAGGCGGTCCGCTGGTATCGCATGTCGGCCGAACAAGGAATGCCGGATGCGCAGTGCAACCTTGGCTATTGCTACGACCAAGGGTTGGGCGTGCCGCAAAGCTATACCGAGGCGGTGTACTGGTATCGCAAAGCGGCGGAACAAGGGAATCCTGTTGCTCAGAGCAACCTCGGCGAATGCTACGAAAATGGCTGGGGTGTGAAGCAGGATTATGCCCAAGCCATTAGCTGGTATCGCAAATCGGCGCAGCAAGAGTGTCCCTTTGGTCAATACCACCTCGGTTACTGCTACGAGAAAGGCCTCGGCGTGTCCCGCAACATACCGATAGCGCTGGAATGGTATCGCAAGTCGGCCGCACAAGATTACGCCGAAGCGCAAGAAGCCCTGCAACGCCTTGAAAGCGCAGGCTATCGATAGCCGCTATTATCAGTAGGGTTTGCGGTACTTGCCTTCGGTGGCGTCGTCGAGGATGGAGAGGTAGGAGGCGTAGCGCGATTGGGCGATGCGGCAGTCATCCAGGGCGGCGAGCACGGCGCAACCCGGTTCGTGGGTGTGGGTGCAGTTGTCGAAGCGGCAGTCGCGCGAGATGGCGAAGAGCTCGGGGAAGTAGTGTGCCACTTCATACTTGTCGAAGTCGATGGTGCCGAAGCCGCGAATGCCCGGGGTGTCGATGATTTGACCGCCGTCAGGGAGGTTGAACAGCTCGCTGAAGGTGGTGGTGTGCATGCCGGTGTCGTGCACGGCCGAGATTTCGGCGGTGCGCAGGTTCAGGCCGGGAATCAGGCAGTTAATCAGTGTGGATTTGCCCACGCCGGAGTTGCCCGACACGAGTGTAACCTTGCCGTGAAGCATGGTCTGCAACTGCTCCACGCCGGTGCCTTCGGTAGCGGAGATGGACACGGTTTTGTAGCCGATGCTTTCGTAGAGATACTGCACGCCCTCGAGCAGTTCGCGGTCGTCATCATCGAGGATGTCGACCTTGTTGATGGCGAGGATGGCCGGCACATTGTAGGCTTCGGCTGTGGCGAGGAAACGGTCGATGAAGGTGGTGGAGGTGGTGGGGTGCGCCAAGGTCACAACCAAGAGAGCTTGGTCGATGTTGGCGGCGATGATGTGCGACTCCTTCGACAGGTTGCTGGCGCGGCGGATGATGTAGTTGCGACGCGGCACGATGGCGGTGATGAACGCGGAGCCATCGTCGGCCGGAGAACCCACTTCCACGCGGTCGCCCACAGCCACGGGGTTGGTGGTACGGATGCCTTTGATGCGGAAGTTACCCTTGATTTTGCAATTCACTTCGCCGCCGCCATCGAGAGCCACAACGTAGTGCGAACCGGTGTTTCTGATTACTAAGCCTGTCATATTTTTGTCGTTTTCCAACGCGAAGTTAGTAAAAATTTCGCTTTTGAGCAAATTTTTACCAAACTGACCAATATTTGCGCCGAATTTTCCACTTATTAATAACAAAAAATTTGTAACTTTGCACTGAAATTTGTCCAATATGAAAATAGCCGATATCGACTTAGGAGAGCGCCCGGTGGTTTTGGCGCCGATGGAGGACGTGACCGACGCCTCGTTTCGCCTGCTCTGCAAAGAGATGGGCGCGGATATGACGTACACTGAGTTCGTCAGCGCCGACGCGTTGATTCGCAACATTGCGGCCACCACGCGCAAGCTCCACATCCACCCGGCAGAGCGCCCCACAGCCATCCAAATCTATGGCCGCGAGGTGGAGCCGATGGTCGAAGCCGCCCGCATCGCCGAGGAGGCTCACCCCGACATCATCGACATCAATTTCGGCTGTCCGGTGAAAAAGGTGGCCGGCAAAGGCGCCGGCGCCGGTCTGCTACGCGACGTGCCCAAGATGCTGCAAATCACCCGTGCGGTGGTTGATGCGGTGAAGGTGCCCGTCACGGTGAAGACCCGCTTGGGCTGGGACCACGAGTCGAAAATCATCGTGGACTTGGCCGAACAGTTGCAGGACTGCGGCATCGTGGCGCTCACGGTGCACGGCCGCACCCGTTCGCAGCTCTATACCGGCTCGGCCGACTGGGAGATGATAGCCCGAGTGAAGGACAACCCACGCGTGCAAATCCCCATCATCGGCAACGGCGACATCACCACCCCGCAGTTGGCTCGCGAAGCTTTCGACCGCTACGGTGTGGACGCCATTATGGTGGGCCGCGCATCAATCGGTGCGCCGTGGATATTCCACGACATCAAGCAATACCTCACCACCGGCGAAGTCACCCGGCTGTCGAACGCCGAGAAGTTTGCCTGCCTGCGCCGCCAAATCCGCGAGAGCGTGGACCGCATCGACGAGTACCGCGGCATCCTGCACATCCGCCGCCACTTGGCCGCCTCGCCGCTGTTCAAAGGCATCCCCGACTTCCGCCAAACGCGCATCGCTATGCTGCGCGCCGACACTTTAGACGAACTCACCGCCATTCTTGACCACATTCAAACCAACATATTGCCATGAAGCATCTGATTCTGAGCATATTAGCCTTGCTTATCGGCTGTGTTAGCGCCTCTGCCACAGCCAAATACACTTTGAGCGTGGGCACCTTCGACGAGCTGTATGTGAAGGGGGCATGTGTGGTGGATTTGCGCTACCGCACCGACTCCATCGGCACGATGGTGGTGGAGACCACCTCCGAAGTGTACGAATCGATGGAGAAGGCACTACTGCAACGGTCGCTCTACATCTCTATGCCGCAAAACACGAGCCGCACACCCACCCACATCACCATTTACTGCAACCGCAATTTGCAAGTGGTGTCGGTGGCCGAACGATGCAAATTGCGCATGGCTTCAAACCTGCATTTGGACTACACGCTGAGCTTGATTGCCACCAGCTTTGCCACCATCACCGCCGATGGCCTCACCGCCACCGACTTGAGCATCTCCAACACCGGCGGCGGCAAGATATCGTTGCATGGGTTGGTGAAAGCGGGCAACGTGACCGTGTCGGCCGTAGGCTCCGGCGCCGTCACCTTCCACAACCTCTCCGCCAACGACCTCTCTACCACCTTGCGCGGCTCCGGCTTAGTGAAAATTGCCGGCACGGCTACGAATCAGCCGGCATTGGTGGTCAAAGGCACCGGCACCATCGACGTAACCAATCTCCAAGCAAGCCGAATCCAAGCCGCCGTGTATGGTGAAGGGTTCATCTACATCTCGTCCAACAGCGCCATCGACCGCCAAGGGGCTACCGACCACATCACCTTGCCTCCAAATAAATCCGATAAATAATTACCACTAAATCGACCATATCATCATAATGAAAAAACTGCTCATCCTCCTCATTAGCTTTGTGGCATTTACTGCCGCTGCACAAGTCGACAGCTATCGCCTGCAAGTGCAAGACTTTACCAAGCTCAAAGTCACCGACGACATCAACGTGGAATACTATTGCTCGGCCGACAGCGCCGGCTTCGCATACTACACCTGCGAGCCGTCGATGTCGTCGCGTCTGATTTTCTCCAACAAGAAAGGCACGCTCACCATCCAACTCGACAACGGCGACCAAACCTTGGTCGATGTGCCGGTGATTCGCGTGTATTCCTCTAATCTGCAAGAGGTTGAGAACCATGGCGATTCCACCGTGGTGGTTCAAACCAACTTGCCGCAGACCAAATTTAAAGCACGCGTGGTGGGCAACGGCACTGTGATTGTGCGCCACGTCGAAGCCACCGAGTTGGATGCCGGCATCTCCACCGGCAACGGCCACGTGGTGATTGTCTCCGGCGAAGTGGCGCGTGCCAAGCTCTCGAACGTGGGCAAAGGCACGGTGGAAGCCGGCGGCTTGATTGCTCGCGAAGTGAAAGTGTCGTCGTTAGGCACCGGCAGCATCGACTGCCGCCCGGTGCAGAAGCTCACCATCTATGGTGCCGGTAGCGGCATGGTTTACTACGTGGGCAATCCCGAATCAGTGTCGAACCGCTCCATCGGCGTGAAAGCCGAAAGGGTAGATGGCGATAACTGATTCTACATCAGCCAATAATCTCAAGCAGCGAACAGCCGGTTCGTTGAAATGGAACATCATCGACCGGCTTTCGCAGCAAGTGCTCTATGCGGTCACCGGCATCGTGTTGGCCAACCTGTTGTCGCACGACGACTTCGGACTGGTGGGCGCGGTGCTCGTGTTTCAAGCCTTCGCGGCACTGCTGGTCGACAGCGGCTTCTCCTATGCGCTGATTCAGCGCAAAGAGCCCACGCACAGCGACTACTCCACCGTGCTGTGGTTCAACTTGGCCGTGGCCATCGTGCTCTACATTATATTATATGCCGCGGCACCGCTGATTGCCGACTGCTTCGACGGCGACCAACGACTCATTCCGCTGTCGCGGGTAATGTTCCTGTCGATGATTCTCAACGCCTCGGCCATAGTGCAAACCAACCGTCTGATGAAGCGGATGGATGTGAAGATGGTGGCGGTGAGCAACGCCTTGGGCTTGGTGGCCGGCGCCGTGGTGGGCATCTACTTAGCGGTGGCCGGCTACGGAGCATGGGCCATCGTGTGGCAAACCGTGATCTTGGCGGCAGTGAAGTCGCTCACGCTGTGGCTCACCCAGCGCTGGTGGCCCGAGATGCGATTCTCCTTCACCATCCTGCGCGGCTTCCTGTCGATAGGCACCAAGATGATGTTCACATCGTTTCTCAACACCGTATTCCTCAATATCTACTCCTTCCTCATTGGTAACCGCGTGGGCCTCACCGCGTTAGGCTACTACACCCAGAGCGACAAGTGGAGCAAGATGGGCATCATGAGCGTGTCGCAAGTGATCACCTCCACCTTCCTGCCCACACTCTCGGCGGTGCAGGACGATGCGCCTCGCTTCCGCTCCGTGGCGGCCAAGATTAACCGCTTCACCGCCTACTTGGTCATCCCCGCGTTTATCTTCTTGGCCATTATGGCCGAACCGATTTTCCACACGCTCTTCGGCACCAAGTGGGACTACTCCATCTTGCTGTTCCAACTGCTGCTGATTCGCGGCATCTTCACCGTGTTGACCGGGCTGTACAACAACATTCTGCTGGCCGTGGGCAATGCCAAAATCATCTTGCGAATGGAAATTCTGCGCGATGGCTTGGCGCTGGCGCTGCTGCTTGCCACGATGCCGTTTATCAACCTCACTCGCGACGGCAACCCGGTGTACGGCGTGGGCATTATGATTTACGGTCAACTGTTGGCCTCGTTCATCACCTGGGTGGTGACACTTATCTACACCGGACGGCTCAGCGGCCTCGGAGTGAAGCAACTGCTACTGGCGTTAGCCCCCTACTCCGCTTTCACCTGCGCCATCGGCGTGCCATTGATGCTGCTCACCAACCTGCCGTGGCATCCGGTGCTGATTCTCACGGCGCAAGTAGTGATGGGTGCAGCACTGTACCTTGCGGCCAACCGCCTCACCCGTTCGACCATCCAATCCGAGCTATTGGAGCATCTGCTGAAAAAATAGTAAAAAATTAGTTCGGAGTACGAATTTTTTTGCAAGCTAACAGAATTTTTCGTAAATTTGAGCCGTCAATTCATTTTGGCATCTCTTACCTGAAATTCTTTTGTGAAAACTCCTAACTAAACTCAATGAAACTGATAGAATTGCCAACGCACGAGGACCGCATTCTTCCCTTTTACCTCGCTTTGGAAGAATGGGTGGCGAGGAATCTGCCGCCGGATGAGTACCTCTTTGCATGGCAAGTAAAGCCCACGGTGATTTGCGGCCGACACCAGCAAATGCACCTTGAAGTGGATATGGACTTCTGCGCCGCGAACGACATCAAAGTATGGCGGCGCAAAAGCGGAGGCGGATGCGTGTATTCCGATGCTCACAACATTATGTTTTCCTACATCACACCGCAAACCGGCGTGAGCGGAACGTTCCGCCGTTACACCGACATGATTTGCGAGATGCTCGGCGCCATCGGCTTCGATGCCAAGCCCACCGGGCGCAATGATGTGGAAATCAACGGCATGAAAGTGGCCGGCAACGCGTTCTACTCCCTGCCGGGTCGCAGCATAGTCCACGGCACCATGCTCTACGATGCCGACTTCCCCACCATGAGCAAGGCTCTTACCCCATCGCGCGCCAAACTCAGCGCCAAAGGTGTGAAATCCGTGCCCGCGCGCGTCACCACCCTCAAAGCGCAAGGCATCGAACTTACTTGCGACCAATTCATCGGCTACGCGCTCGGATTCCTTTGCAATGAGGAGTACATGCTCCGCCCGGCCGACATCGCCGGCGTGGAGGAGATTATGCAGACGTACTTGGTCGACAGCTTCCGCCTTGACCGCGAGACAGGCCGCAAGGTGCAACCGCACCGTGTGGAAGGCGTGGGCGAGTTGCAATTCTCCTGCCAACTTTCGGCCGACGGCACCATCGAAAACCCGCGCCTGTCGGGCGACTTCTTCCCGCTGAAAGACATCGACAGCGAGCTGTTGGCGCACCTTTCAGGCGTGAAAGCCGAGCGCGAGGCGCTGTTGGCTTGTCTGAAGCCGCTCCATGTGGAGCAAATCGTGGCCGGACTCACAGCCGACGCGCTCGCTTCCGTTATCCTCGAATCAAATACTAACCCTTAATACATAGGCATTTACAAGCCTTCACTTATTACAACCATGAAAACTACCTGTTTACATTCTCATCACACCGCTCTGGGCGCTCTGATGTCGCCCTTTGCCGGCTACGACATGCCCATCAGCTACGAAGGCATCGAAGCCGAGCACAACGCCGTGCGCCACAACGTGGGCGTGTTCGACGTATCCCACATGGGCGAAGTGCACCTCCACGGCGATAACGCCACCGAAGCCGTCAACCACATCTTCTGCGGCGACGTAGCCCCTCTGGCTCCCGGCCAAGTGGTATACGGCATGCTTACCAACCCCACCGGCGGCGTGGTCGACGACCTGTTGGTGTACAAATTCTCCGACACCTCCTACCTGTTGGTAATCAACGCTGCCAACATCGATAAAGACCTCGCTTGGATTCGCGAAAACGTGCTGCCCGGCACCGTGGTTGAAGACCTGTGCGAAGTCACCGCCGAATTGGCCATCCAAGGCCCCAAGGCTGAAGAAACCATGCTCAACGTGTTGGGCATCAACTGCACCGACCTCGGCTTCTACACCTTCAAGGTGGTGGAACTGCCCAACGGCGAACGCGCCTTGGTGAGCCGCACCGGTTACACCGGCGAAGACGGCTTTGAATTCTATGCAGCCGAAGCCACCGTCATCGACGCGTGGGAGAAGCTGATGAAAGCGGGCGTAGCGCCCTGCGGATTGGGCTGTCGCGACACCCTGCGCTTCGAAGCCGGTTTGCCTCTGTACGGCAACGAACTCACCGACGACATCACCCCCATCATGGCCGGGTTGAGCATGTTTGCCAAGCTCGATAAGGAAGAATTCATCGGCCGCGATGCCCTTGTGGCTCAGAAGGCCGAAGGTCCCAAACAGCGCGTAATCGGCCTCGAAATCGACGGCCGCGCCATCGCTCGCCACGGCTACGACGTACTCGATATGGAAGGCAACAAAGTGGGCACCATCACCACCGGTTACCACTCCATTTCGCTCGACCGCAACCTCGCCATGGCCTTGGTGGACGCCGCTCACGCCAAGTTGGACACCCCGCTCCAAGTGCAAGTACGCCGCAAAGTGTTCCCCGCAAAGGTAATCAAAAAACGTTTCTATACTCCCAACTACAAAAAATAATAACCCTCAAAAACCGAATATATTATGAGCAAAACTTATTTTCTCAAATCGCACGAATACGCCCGCGTGGAGGGCAACATCGCTTACATCGGCATCTCCAAATTCGCAGCCGAACAATTGGGCAACGTGGTGTACGTTGACATGCCCGAAGTGGACGACGACGTGGAAGCCGGCGAAGAATTCGGCGCCATCGAAAGCGTGAAAGCCGCCTCCGACCTGTTCTCACCCGTAAGCGGCGTGGTGGTTGAAATCAACAAAGACCTCGTGGACAATCCTCGTCTGGTGAACGAAGACCCCGAAACCAACTGGATTATCAAGGTGGAAATGAGCGACCCCTCGCAGCTCGACGACCTTCTCTCGCCCGAAGCTTACGCCGAAGTGTGCGCTGCCGAAAAACATTAATTCGCTGCCGTTATGTCGCACCGATATTTTCCTCACACGGCCGAGGATGTGCAACGTATGCTCGAGGTGTGCGGCGCCAAGTCGATTATGGACTTGTACGCCGACGTGCCCGAGCAGTTGCGCTTAGGCCGTAACTACAACCTGCCCGCCGCCCGCGACGAGCAGCAAGTGCGCCGCCAATTCGCCGCACTGCAAAACACCGCGCTGGAATGTTTTGCCGGCGCCGGCGCTTACGCTCACTTCTGCCCCGCCGTGGTGGATTCAATCGTGAGCCGTTCGGAGTACCTCACCTCCTACACTCCCTATCAATCGGAAATCTCCCAAGGCACGCTCCAATACATCTTCGAATACCAGTCGATGCTGGCTCAGCTCACCGCGATGGATGTGTGCAACGCTTCGATGTACGATGGCGCCACGGCTTCGGCCGAAGCCGTCATCATGGCTGTGAATGCCACCCGTAAGCGTCGCCGCGCGTTGGTTTCCGCCACACTCAACCCCGA
>JBJEKG010000200.1:0-10166 GCA_051878535.1 Muribaculaceae bacterium | reverse complement strand
TTTTGAACTTGGCGCCTATGTAGATGTTGTCGTAGGATTCGAGCATCTGCGAGATGGTGGAGATGGTGGAGTTGTTGGCGTAGGTGGAGATGGTTTTCACCAGTTGAATCAGACGGGACGCGTCGAAGGTGAGGGTGAGTTCGCCGGTGGCGCTTTTGGTGGCGCGGGCGGCGAGTTCGCCCACTTGTCGGCCGGTAATGGAGCCTTGGAAGGTGAACAGCAGAGTGCCATCATCACCTTGTTTGGTGGCTACGCCTTTGAGAGTGCCACGTTTGAGCTTGATTTCGAAGTTACCTTCGGCATCGAAGGTGATTTCAGCTGAGGTGAGGCTGAGTTTCTTGTAGTAAGGAGCCAGTTGATTTTCGATAGCAGTGGCTGCGCCGATGCCGCCGATTTGGCTCAGGGCATCGTCGGATGCGAAGGAAATGGCCGGCGCGGAGTATTTCCAAGTGCCTTGGAGGTCGGCGATTTCAAATTTGGTGGTAGCGGTGGCATTCGATACGATTGAGCCGATGGCTTGCAACGGATCGAAGGCCAACGCGGCCGGAGCAACTACAAATAAGGCTGTGAGGAGAGCTAAAAGTGTACGTTTCATTTTTCTACAGATTGTAATTCGGATTTATGTTCTTCGCAGGAGATTTCCTTGTCGACGGATTCCCATTGGGAGTTTTGCGACTTGTACTCGGGCACGATGTGTTTCATTTCGGCCACAATGTCGTGGTAATTGCCTGCGAGAGTGTGTTTGCGGAGACGTTCGATGTGCTCCATTACTTCATCGTAATGATAAGTGCGCACTTTGGCAATCATAATCTTATTATTAGATGTGGCCAAGGTGGTTTCTTTGTCGTTGAGGAGTTCTTCGTAGAGCTTTTCGCCGGGGCGGAGGCCGGTTTCCACGATTTTGATGTCCACGCCGGGACGCAGGCCCGAGAGGGAAATCATGCGGGTGGCGAGGTCGTAGATTTTCACGGGTTGACCCATGTCGAAGATATAAATTTCGCCGCCGTGGCCCATTGTGCCGGCTTGGAGCACCAGCGAGCACGCTTCGGGGATGGTCATGAAGTAGCGGATGATGTCGCGGTGGGTGAGAGTGACCGGGCCGCCTTCTTCGATTTGCTTGCGGAACAAGGGGATGACCGAGCCGTTCGACCCGAGCACGTTGCCGAAGCGAGTGGTGATAAAACGTGTGGACGGCTTGTCGCTGAGCGTTTGTTGGTGGAAGAACAGCGACTGCACGTATATCTCGGCGATGCGCTTGGAGCAGCCCATCACGTTGGTGGGGTTGACGGCTTTGTCGGTGGACACCATCACGAATTTTTCCACACCGTATTTCACTGCTAAGTCGGCTATGTTCTTGGTGCCGAACACGTTAGTGAGAATAGCCTCCGACGGGTTCTGCTCCATCATGGGCACGTGCTTGTAAGCGGCAGCGTGGAACACGTAGCGCGGACGATAGCGCATGAATGCTTGTTCCATGCGGCCGGGGTTGGTGATGTCGCCGATGATGAGGTGGATTTTGGTGTCGGGATGGTTGGCCTGCATAAATAGTTGCAGGTCGTGCATCGGGGTTTCGGCCTGATCGATGAGCACGATTTCTTCGGCACCGAGCGAGGCCACTTGGTTCACGATTTCCGAGCCGATTGAGCCGGCCGCGCCGGTAATCATCACCACTTGATGGCGGATGACTTGCTTCACTTCGGCGGTGTCGGGCTGGATTACGTCGCGGCCTAAAAGGTCTTCGATGCGGATACCGCGTACCGAGCGCGAGGCACCGTTGCCTTGGTCGTCGAATTCTGCTACGCCGTTGTACATCAGCAACTTGATATTGTGTTTGAGGAACTCGTCGGCCATGCCGGTGCGCATCAGTTTAAGTTGCGACGAGGGGAAGATAAGCGCTTCGGCATTGTACTTTTCGAAGATGTCGCCCACGGAGTTGGGAGTATAAGTGTGCAGGGGAATGTCGTTGAACTTGTCGCCATTGTTGTCGGGGCTGAGAGTGAGCAATGCCACCACTTTGTACATTCCGGCGGCCTCGCCGTTGAGCTGAGCAGCGAAGGCAAACGAGTTGATGTTTGCCCCTAACACGATGACGCGACGGCGCTTGATGTCCAAGCGGCTAACCAGCAGGTATACATATTTCACCGCCAAGCGAGCGCACATCATCAGCCCGAAGGCTAACACACCTATCACGAATATATTCCATGGGCGCATCCAACTGTGTTCCGCTATCCAACTTACTGTCAACGAAACTGTTAATAGCGCTACCGAGGAGATTACCACCAGCCCGAATATGCGGTAGATGTCCTCAATCACCGAGTAGCGAGCTACATAACGATAGGTGTGAAGACATACCATTACGATGCCGTAGACAAGGCATACCGTGCTGAGGCGCACTATGATGTGATTAAAAAATGTGGCAGGCAGGTCGTTGCCGTGGTTTAGGTTCACCACCAACAAGGAACTGACAAGCACAATCAGCATATCCACACCAAACACTATCCAGCGTGGCGATGGCTTTGCCATAATCCTTGCGACTAACGAGCAACTTAATAATTTTTCTAATACTGTTCGCATCATAATCAGGGAAACAAAATCATTAGGAACTACAAAAGTTAAGAGGCGTGTGTGCTGAAATATACTGTGAAGAATTCGGGTTTTATTTCTGCTATTGAATTGAATGTGAAGTCGGCGGCGGCTTCCACCTTCTCGCGCGGACAAGTGGTGGCTAATCCCACCACCTTGGCGCCGGCGCGATGTCCGGCTTCGATTCCCGCCAAAGAGTCTTCGACCACCATAAACTGCTCGGCATCAAGACCTTCGGCGGCGCTAAGGTAGCCTTGGGGGTGAGGCTTGGAGTGAGTGACATCTTCGTCGGTAATCAACACATCAGTCAAAGCAGCTAATTGAGGCAACCGCTCGAAAATGTGTTGCATCTTCACTGCGTTCGACGAGGTGACAATCGCCGTGGCGATGCCGGCTTTGTGCAGGCCTTCCATCAGCTCTAATGCTCCGGGAAAAGGCCGATACTCCATCGTAAGCTCTTGCTCCTTAAGCAAGTGGCGAATCTCTTCGCGGTCGGATTCATTGGGAAAGTAAGTGTCGAAGATGCGAGCAAGCGTATTACCTTTAATCACGTGTGCAAAATCATCCACCGGTACGCTATACCGGCGGCCGATTTCCGCCCAGAAGTCAGTGTAAATGCCTTCCGTGTCGAGAATTACACCATCGAGGTCAAATAGAACAGCGTTGCTATACATCTAATCACACGTTTTGACAGTGCAAAGTTAGCAATTTTTTTGCAAACCACCAATTAATTTCGCTATTCAATCAAAAAAACACCAAAATAATCGAAAATTTGGTCGCGAGAACCAAATTTTCAACAGCGTGTACCAAATGTTCCTACCTTTGTGCCATAATTCTTAATCACTATAAATTATGGAACACAAATTTGAAACCCTCTCCACCGTCCTCAACCGTTGCAGCGCAAAAGTCGCCGACCAAGTCATCGCCGAAATCCGCGCCGCCATCAACGATGCTCAGCAAGGCAACGACCAACCCGCCGCCGACCTCTCCAATCTGGAAACCGCCGTCCACACCGCCAAAGCCGAACAAGCAGCCGCCCGCCGCGCCAAAGCAGCCGAGCGCCGCGCTGCAAAAAAAATCGCCCACAATGAGTCCTGTGGTGAGGCGGAAGCCGAACTGCCGGCCGCTGCCCACTCTCCTTCTGTGGAGGACAGTGCTGAGGCTGCCGGGGCTGCTGAAGTTTGCGCTGCCTTCACCGCCAAAATGGTGAAATACCTGCGCCAATGCCCCGAGCGATATATGCTCTCCGTGCTCAACACCTACTTCAACCTCATCTTCACCGGCAACCTCGTCAACACCGACGACGACCACCGATTCATCGACAACTTCATCTACCTCGCACGCCTCGAAGGCCTCATCGACCACGCCCAACAGCCCACCGCAGCCCAAGCCGCCGCTTTCCTCTTCGACAATCCCGCCCTTCCCCTGCCGCGAGCCGAACGCCGTCGCCTCCAACGCCTCGCCCGCAAAACCAAACTCCGCAAATCAGCCTAAACCCTTAAAACCGCTCCATTCCACAAAAAATGTACAAAACAGCTGCAAATTCAAAAAAAAATGTTGTAAATTTGCCGTAATTTAAACTCAATTTAATTATGGTCGATAAAGATAATATTGTGGAAGCCATTAATGCTAATGGCAAGGCTGAGGTAACCCTGCGTATCCTCGCCAAAGTAACGCTCTTTTTAGGTCTGTTGGTGGCCCTCATCCTCCTTTGCGCCAGTTGTTTTGCCGAGAAGTTCAACCTCGTTGGATTTCTGCTCTCAATCGGCATCGCAGTCAACTCGGTGATAACCTGGGCCTTCCTCTGCGTGGTGGTGAACATCTCCAACAAGCTCTCCGTGATAGCAACTTATTACGGCTACGTCGAACAAGATGTCTACGACTCCGCCGACGACAGCGAGGACGAGCCAGAAGACGAGCCCATCGACGAAGACGAGTAATCCGGCCTCAACCATCTCCCCGCGCTCACTCCGGCGATTTTTCAGCGAAATGTTTGGCGAAATGAAGGGAAAGTGGTAAATTTGCGGTAAATTTTGAAATGTTATGAACGATTATAAAGAAGTACGGCTCGATTTGGAGCCGTTTCCCGGCGAAGATGCCACCGATTTGCTGGCCGGTATGTTGGGCGACATCGGTTATGAAAGTTTTGTGCCCGACGAGCGCGGCGTCACCGCTTACGTGGCCTTAGACGACTACGATGCCGACGCGTTGGCCGACACTTTGGCCGATTTCCCCTACCAATGCAAAATAGCCGTGAAGGCCACCACAATCGAAGGCCGCGACTGGAACGAAGAGTGGGAGCGCCACTATTTCCAACCCATCGTGGTGGGCAACCGCTGCGTGGTGCACAGTTCGTTTCACACCGACATCCCCACGGCCGAATACGACGTCGTCATCGACCCGAAGATGGCGTTCGGCACCGGCCATCACGCCACCACCTCACTGATTCTCAGCCGGTTACTCAATATGGATTTGGACGGCCGTTCGCTCATCGACATGGGCACCGGCACCGGCATCCTCGCCATCTTGGCCGCCATGCGCGGCGCCAAGCCTGTCACCGCCATCGAAATCGACGAGTTCGCGAAGGTCAACGCCGTGGAGAATGTGGCCGTGAATGGTCATCCCGAAATCAACGTCATCTTGGGCGATGCATCCGCATTGGAGCACGTAGCGCCGGCTGAAGTGTTCGTGGCCAACATCAACCGCAACGTCATCACCGGCGACATCGCCCGATACGCCGAGCGCCTGCTTCCCGGCGGCACTATGCTGCTAAGCGGATTCTACGAGGACGACATCCCCGTGGTGCGTGCCGCTGCCGAAGCCGTTGGTCTTCAATACGTTACATTCACCGAGTGCAACCGCTGGGTGTGCCTCCAACTTCGCCAACCATGCGCCGAATAATCCTGCTAATCGTGGCGGTGGTCGCCGTACTCGCGGCCTCGGCGCAGACTTTCGGCACCCGCTTTGTGTGGGGTGCGGAAGCCGGCGCCGGCATCGATATGAGCAACAACGACATGTCGTCGATTGACTTCAACGCATCCTTCGGCCTCTCGCGCGGCTGGATTGATATGGTGGGCGTGGGCGCCGGCGTCAATATGCCCGTGAGCAACTCCTGCCGCTCGTACCCCATCTTTGCCGTGTTGCGCACAGATTTTTCGCCGCAGCTGCGCCTGTGCTTCCTCGACGTGCGCGGCGGCGTGTCGCTCAACTACCTCGCTCGCGACCAACAGCAAACCGGTCTCTACGGTTCAATCAACCTCGGCGTGAACCTCGCCACCGGAAGCAAATTCCGCTCCTACGTGCTCATCGGTTACACTTTTATCGACCGCAAGGACTTGTGGGAAGACGATATGACCTTCACCATGTATTCGCCGTTGCACATGGCCACCATTCGCCTCGGCGTCAGCTTTTGAGTTCTATTATTTAACTGTCTATGAATATGTTGCTTAGAAACACACTTATCATGCTTATGCCGGTGCTCGCGTGGTTGCCGGCCGCAGCGCAAAACGCGCTCATCAAGCTCACCACCGATGCCCCGGCGGGCACCGAGTTGCGCATCTACACCTCGCCCTTCAACGAGGCCACCGTCACCGGCGCCGATGCCTCGGAATACTTCGGCACCTACCTCTCGCAAGGCCCCGGCTCGGAAATCACCATCGCCGGCAACGTGGAGCAACTCGAAGTCTACGGCTGCCAACTCACAGCCCTCCAGGTGCAGTCGGCCCCCAAAATGTACATCCTAAAATGCTACAACAACGCGCTCTCATCGCTCGACCTGTCGGGTTGCCCCGAGTTGGCCGTGCTCAATTGCCAAGATAACCAACTGACTACCTTAAACTTAAGCGCCTGCAACAAGTTGGAGAACGTTAACGCGGCGCACAACCGACTCTCCGCGCTCAGCACCGGCAACCAACCCCTGTTGGAGAAGCTTTACATCGGCTACAACCAATTCGAAGCGCTCGACCTTTCCGAGTGCCCGGCGTTGGCCGATTTGCAGGTGGAACACAACCTGTTGGCCGACCTCGACCTCAGCGCCAACACAAAACTGTGGTGGTTGCACATCTTCTGCAACCGCTTCACCTCCCCCGCCGACTTCATCGCCAAGCTGCCCACGGCCGCGCAATCGCCCGGCATGATTTACGTGGTCGACGCTCAAGACAACGATAATAACGTCTTCTTAATGAGCGATGTAAGTGCACTGAGCGACAAAAGTTGGGTGGCTTGCGACTACGACGGCGGCACCGACCACGGCTACATGATTGGCCAATTCTACGAAGGCGCCGACTACGTGCCCACCATCAGCGAGCAAACCATCTCCTTCACCACCACGCGCGCCGTAGGCCAAACCATCAACCTCGAAATCGCCGCCTCCAACAGCATCTCCATCGACGGTGTGGCCGAAACTTCCTACCTCGGCAAGCGCACATTCACCCTCACCGCGCAAACCATCACCATCAAAGGCGACGTCACCGAGTTGGATTGCAGCGGATGCGACCTCACCGCCCTCACTGTCAGCGACAATTCCAAGCTGACCTATCTTGACTGCCACAACAACGCCCTCACCTCGTTGGAAGTAATCGACGCTACCGCGCTCGCCCAACTCCACTGCCAGCAGAACGCCTTGGAGCACCTCGTGGTGTCGGGTTGCAACGGTCTCTACCGCATCAATTGCTACATTAACCGCCTGAAAGGCAGCGAGATGCGCACATTTGTCAACTCGCTCTACTACGGCCAAGCCACCAACCCCTACCTCTTCATCATCGACACCAAAGCGCCCAACGATGCCGAAGGCAACGTGGCCACCGTCGACGACGTGAAAGTGGCCACCGACAAGGGCTGGTCAGTGTTCGACTACATCAACGGCGACCGCTACGGCATGGGCACCGCCTACGCAGGCAGCGAAAGCGAAGGTCCGCTGTTGCCCGAGCAATACTTCACCTTCACTCGCCCCACCGCCGACTACACCATGATGACCGTGAAGTTTGCCGACAGCAACTACACCCCGGTGGTGGAAGGCGCCGAAATCGCCGGCTGGAACGGCGAAGCGCTCACTCTCAACCTTACCGACACCACCGTGAAGGTTTACGGCGACGTCACCGAACTGTTGGTGCTCTATTCGCAACTCTCCGCCATCGACATCACCAACCTGCCGCACCTGTCGGCGCTCAACGTAGCTCTCAACGACCTCACCGCGCTCGACCTCAGCGGCAACCCCGCGCTCGTGTCGCTCAGTTGCGAAATGAACCTGCTCACCGACCTCGACCTCAGCGCCTGTCCCAACTTGAACTACCTCAACTGCTACGGCAACCAAATCGCCGGCACCGCCATGGACAATATGATTGCCTCGCTGCCCCGGCGCGACTTCAACCACTTCGGCGAACTCATCGTCATCGACTCTGACTACGCCGACGAAGCAAACGTCTGCACTCGCGCCAACGTGCAAGCCGCCTCCGCCAAACTGTGGATTACCTACGACCTCCACTCCACCGGCGACATCCTCGTGTACGAAGGCTCCGACGCCTCCGTCACCGACCTCGAAGCCGCCAACGCCAGCGAAGTGCGCTACTACAACCTCCAAGGCATCGAAGTGAGCGCCGACGCCCTCACCCCCGGCATCTACCTCCGCCGCCAAGGCTCCTCCGCCACCGTCATTCGCCGCTAACCCCGGTCGCCACATATTCGCCCGCGCATCCGCCACCTGCAGATGCGCGGGCTGATTTTTACATCAACTCGCACGCTGATAACGAATTAGCCCAATTAGGCCTATAGGGCTAATTGGGCTAATTCAAGATGCGATGCGGAGGTTAGTGCTTATCTACGTAGTTGCATTTGCAATAGGGACACTTGTGGTCGTACTGGCGCAGGATGAAGTCTATGTCTTTCATCGGCAGCATCTTGTTGCACTCGGGATTAGGGCACAAGTACATGTGTTCTAAATCCTTATCGAGCTGTTCTTTCTCCTCCGTGAGGCGCAGGGTGGGGTCGCGGAACCAGAAGAAGAACATAAGACAGAAGCCGATTATGGAGGTTATGCCGCCGACATTGCGCAGGCGTTCGTCAATGCAGGCCAAGATGAAGCCAAGTGTGCCGCCGCCCATCGAAAATAGCATGGGCAGACGCTGGTTGCGCATTGCTTTCGTGCGGCGAACCTGTATGTCCTTGCATTTTTCCTTGTAGTCGTCCCAGATTCGGCGCAGGTGGTGCACGTTGTATGTGGGTTTGGGCTTATCCGGCTTCGGCACTGGACCCGGCACTGGATTTGGCACCGGCGGCACCGGCACAGGATTCGGCACCAGCTGTTTAGCTGCGTTCAGAATGTCTTGCACGGCGATTTGGAAGTGATCCTTGCCCAATTCCAATATGTCGTTTGTCTTTACTGTCTTGGTGCTGATTTCCAGCCGATTGACGTAGGTGCAGTTGGCTTCTTTGAGGTTTTTAGCCTTAATATTACCCGAGGGGTCGATGGTTAGGCACAGGTGCGCTTTCTGTTCTGCGGGCTGAAGGCGGCTCACGCTTCCGGGCACCGGACGATTGATTACACCAACTTTGTTGGTGCCTACAACGTTGACGTTCAGCATATTGCCTTGCTGACTGCGTCCTACTAAAATCGTTTTTCCGTATAGGCGTTTCATCGTATAAGGTTATTTGTCGAGCGAACTCTCCAATGAAGACGCGAGGCCGGAGACGTACACGTCGCGCAATTTCTTGAGGGCATCTTTCGACACATTGAGGTGATATTCAAAGTTTTCACCATCGCTCAACACCAATTTTTGACGGGTGATGGCGATGTGGTATACATATTTAAGGTTGATTATGTGGCGTTTACCAACGCGAGCAAACACGCAAGCGCGCTCCTTGAGGCTGTCGGTGAGAATCTGCTGCATTTGAGCGAGGTTCACACACACGTTGCCCTTCATTGTGTTGTTGAGCACAATGCTGGTGTAGTTGCCATCGCTTTCAAAGAAAACGATTTTTGACACGTCTACGCGGTAAAATTCGTCGCGCGAGTTGAGGTATAAGTATTGAGTGCTGCTCATTGTAATATAGATGAATGGGGTGGGTTATTATTTGTTGAAATATATGATAATTCGGTTGGATTTTTAATTTCGATGCAAATGTAGTGAAAATTTGTGAATCTGCCAACGTTTTTGCTAAAAAATTGCAAATTACACGGTTGTAGTATCTATTTCGAGCAACTGGGCGGCCATGGAATCGGCGGCGTGGATGAGCGAGGTGAGGGGCGATTGGCGCTGGGCGGTGCGCAGGTTCTTGTCCATCTCGATGCTCTGCATAGGCATGTCCCACGGCGACATGTGCCAGCGGATGGCGCAGATTTCGCAGTCCTCGAGGTCGAGCCCCGAGCGCAACAGCATGATGACGGATTTTTCACCGTGGCCCACGGGCAGGTCGGAGTAGTCCACTTCGTAAGACTGCACATCTTCCCAGGTGCCTATCTCGGTTTTGCGGCGGCGTGTCACCAATTTGTAGATGGAAGATTTGCACACGTCGTGGAGCAGGGCGGCTATGGCCACCGAATCCTCTGGCAGCTGCTTCTCCAGCTCCGGACGCAGCGGAATCATGGC
>JBJEKG010000199.1:0-10189 GCA_051878535.1 Muribaculaceae bacterium | reverse complement strand
TGAGGTCCTCGAAGAGCCCGCGCAGCTCGGGGAAGGCGTCTAACTTGGCCTTGGTCCATACCTTGTTGTCGTCGAGATACTTGATGGCCTCGGCGGAAACCGGAGCATTGCTCTGGACGGAGGGGATAGCGGGTGGCGTTTCGGGCTTTTCGGGCTGCTGCTCAGCTTGTTGTTGCTGCTGTTGTTGCTGTTGCTGTTGTTGTGCAGCGGGCTGTTGCTGCTGGACTTGGCCGCCGGGGTTGTTTTGGGCATTTTGCACGGCGGTTTGGATTGAGTCCTTCACGGGCGAACTGTGGCCGGTGCGGCCGATGAGCATTCCGATGCCGATGCCGATTACTAATGCAGCTGCGGCGCAGATAATCAGCCACTTACGGGTTATGCCGATGGGCGGCGTGTATTGCAGGCGGTTGATGCGGTTGACGCCTTCGCGGATGGTCTCGGCCACCTCGTAGCCCTCGATGGGGCTTTCGGTGATGTCGGTGGAGGAGGGAAGGTCGAACACGATAGGCGCGCCCATTGAGGAGTTGCGAAGCATGATTTCAAAGCGGAACACTTTGCGTTGCTCGGGCAACTGAATGAGCGCCTGTGTGGTTGAAGCCAAGTCGATGTGTGAGCGCAGGGATGCATAGCCCGGGGCGGAGATTTCGACTAAGGCATTTTTCAGTTCTTGCTGGGTGAAGATGTGCGGCTCCACAATCTCGATGCCGTTGACGCGGATTTTCACATCCTTAATCGGTTTCTTAGTGGTTTGCGAGGTGATGTGGAAAGTGGAAGGCGCGATTGCTTTGCGGGTGTCGTCGGTGGCGGGGGTGGGGAGAGTGAGGCCGTCGCGTTCCACTTTGAAGCTCTGGATGAGGTCCTCGAATCCGCCACGGTGCCAGCGCACTTTCACCGTGTCGCCCAATTGCGCGCGGAATGGGCGGTCGAAGGGCAGGTGGTAGATGTGGGGAGTGAACTTGGTGGTGGACAGGTCGGGTGGAAGGAGTGTCACGGTGGGTAGCACCTTCACGTCGGGGAGGACTGTGGCGGTTGTGCCGACTTGCAAGTCGCTGTCCACCAGTAGGATAGCAGTCCACGGGAGGAATTGCGGTTGGAAGATGTATTCGCCCAAGAAGTCGGAGAGTGAGCGGCCGGAGTTGCCGCCGTAGTATGCCACGGCATAGTCGCGACCGGCCGACCCGGCTATCGCCGGCGCATGGGCATCGTAATCGTACTGGCGCGAGAACAGCTGCTGGAGGTCGTTCAACTGCTCGGTGGTGACTGATGGGCTCGACACTACGCGGGTGACGCGTTGCACCACTTCCGTCAGCTCTGCTGCACTGATTTTCAGCCCGTTAGGGATGTAGATGTACGAGGCCAAGTGGTCGGCCGATTCGGGCGGGATGGTGCGCAGCACGGTGACGAAGGTGCCGGCATCGGTGTAGCGGATGGCGTAGAAAAGGTATTTCTCGGCAGCGCTGTAGTCGAGCTTCTCTAAGGCGTGGCGCATCTGCGGGATGAGCGACTGCACGTTCTCCGCCGGATTGATGCAGCGCACACTTTTGAAGCCGCGCCGCGACATATATATGTATAATTGCAGTTTATTCATCGTAATTTCTTCTTTTTTAGGGCGAAAAGTTCGCAAAAAAGGGCCTACGGCCAAATTTCTGCAAATTTAGCAAAAATCCTGCACATTTCCCACATTTTTGCCAAATAATTTTCAAAAGGAGCGGAGAGTGGAGAGGCTACCGGGCGAGCAAGAGCTCGAAGCGAATGCAAAAAGGCTCCGCTCGCCGTAAAAAAAGCGCCCGCGGCCGTGGGGCTGCGGGCGTCGGGTATGTTATTCTATTTGTGAATCAAAGTTCTTTAAGTCAAAGAACATTAGGCGCGTTTGGTCATCAGCATCCAATTCTGAAAAGAAGAGAAACCCATTTTTCAAGTAAAAAGGTATTGCTGATTTTATGGCATCAACCGTAATGAATCGGCATCCTATTCGTTTTATTGAGGTAAAGGCATATTTGATGCTGTCAATGATAAAAGTGCCAAGGCCAAAGCCCATCATTTGTTCATGAACAGCTAAGCGCCCAATTTTGATTGCCGGATAACTTTTGCGCCTTTTTGGATTTGGTATATTTCTGTTTAGTTTATTCCAGCGAGATTTTTCTTCGGGGTTGAAACTGATTTTGTCAGCCAATAAGCTATAGTAAGCAGCTATAATATTCTGAGATGTATCTTCAAGAATATATGTTACCGCCATCATTTCTGTATGAAAATGTTTGGCATCATCAAAAAGGAAGCCATTTAAGTCATCATCAGAACACTTAAATGGCTTAATAGCAGTGTCGGTGGAGAGTTGGTATTGGATGAGATTTGAAAAGTTCGGAGTTACCATTGGAAGTTGCTGATGGACTTCATTGTGAGGTAGGCTTTTCGTGCTCGTAACCGTTCCTCTTTTGACACGGGCTTGGGTTGCGAAATGAGCGTTTCAAATCGCAGTGCATCTTTGCCGAATAGTTCGGGGGTTTCTTTGATAGGACGTGCCATAACTTGGTTGTTCTTTAAATTTTTGCAAATTTACGAAAAAGTTTTCATCAAACCAAATTTTTATTTTTGGAGATGCCAAAATGGAGATGCGAAAAGGCTCCGCTCGCCGTAAAAAAAGCGCCCGCGGCCGTGGGGCTGCGGGCGCCGGGTATTGTGGGGAAGGATGGTTACTTGGCGATGAGGAGGAAGTAGTTTTTCTTGCCGCGTTGGGCGATGATGTAGCGGCCTTGGAGGAGCAGGTCGGTGCTGACGGGGGCGTAGGCGTCGGTCACTTTTTCTTTGTTGACCATCAGGCCGCCGCCTTGGGCCATTTTGCGCATTTCGCCTTTGGAGGGGAATACTTGGGCTTTGTCTACAAGGAGTTCGGCAAGGGTGATTCCGGCTTCGATGTCGGCCTTGGCCACCTCGAATGTGGGCACGCCTTCAAATACGGACAGCAGCGTGGCTTCGTCGATTTTGTGGAGGATTTCGCGGGCTTGGTTGCTGAAGAGGATTTGGGATGCTTCCACGGCCATTTGGTAGTCGTCGGCGGAGTGTACCATGGTGGTAATCTCCTGAGCCAGACGCTTTTGCAGCGGACGCAGGCCGGGGTCGGCGGCTTGTTGGGCTACCAGTGCGTCAATCTCTTCTTTGGGCAGGGCGGTAAAGATTTTGATGTACTTTTCGGCGTCGGCGTCGGACACGTTGAGCCAGAATTGGTAGAACTTGTAGGGGGAGGTGTAGCGCGGGTCGAGCCACACGTTGCCGCTTTCGGTTTTGCCGAATTTGCCGCCATCGGCTTTGGTGATGAGCGGGCAAGTGAGGGCGAATGCTTCGCCGCCGAGGGTGCGGCGGATGAGCTCGGTGCCGGTGGTGATGTTGCCCCATTGGTCGGAGCCACCTAATTGCAGGCGGCAGTTCTTTTCTTTGTAGAGGTGGAGGAAGTCGTAGCCTTGGCAGAGTTGGTAGGAGAACTCGGTGAACGACATGCCTTCGCGGCTTTCGCCCGAGAGGCGTTTCTTCACGGAGTCCTTGGCCATCATGTAGTTAACGGTGATGTGTTTGCCCACGTCGCGGATGAAGTCGAGAAATGAGAAGCGGCTCATCCAGTCGTAGTTGTTGACCATTTCGGCGGCGTTGGGGGCGTCGGAAGAGAAGTCGAGGAACTTCTCCAATTGGCGCTTGATGCATTCTTGGTTGTGGCGGAGAGTTTCCTCGTCGAGGAGCTTGCGTTCTTGGCTCTTCATGGAGGGGTCGCCAATCATGCCGGTGGCGCCGCCGATAAGGGCGATGGGTTTGTGGCCGGAGCGTTGGAAGTGGCGAAGCATCATCACGCCCACTAAGTGGCCGATGTGGAGTGAGTCGGCCGTGGGGTCGATGCCCAAGTAGGCCGTGGTCATTTCTTTTTTGAGTTGTTCTTCGGTGCCGGGCATCATCTGGTGGATCATGCCGCGCCAGGTAAGTTCTTCAATAAAGTTCATATCGTAATTTGGTGTTTAAAATTCGGAGAAAGCCAAAGGCAGGAGGGATTTGACCGAGGGGAGGACGTAGACCTTGTCGCGGCCGGCGAGAAGCACTTCGACGTTTGCGCCGGCCAAGGTTTCATACTCCAGCAGCGCTTGGCGGCAGGCGCCGCAGGGAGCGGTGGGGAGGTCGGGCTCTAAGCCGTCGGTGCCCACCGAGGCGATGGCGATGGCGCGGAAGGCCACGCCGGGGTACTGCGCTCCGGCGGCGAAGCATGCCGAGCGCTCGGCACACGTGCCCGAGGGGTAGGCCACGTTCTCCTGGTTTGCGCCGCACACAATTTGGCCGTTATCCAATCGGATGGCGGCGCCCACGCTGAAGCGGCTGTAGGGCGCGTAGGCGTTCGAAGTATATCGGCGAGCCAATTCCACCAGCTCGCTCCGCTCCGGGGTGAGCTCCGAGTAGCTATAGCTCTCCACCGGCACACTTATTGTCATTTTTTCCATGTCTTGGGCCTTTATTTTTCGATTTTGAGTGCAAATTTAGCTTTTTTTTGCCCAAAATCGAAATTATTTGCCCGAAAATTTTAATATTTGAGGAATTTGCACTATTTTTGCACCTTGAAATAAAGGCCGAAGCCTTTTTACCCCCGAAAAATTAAAAAAACGAAATAATAAATGGAAACTAACGAGCCCAAAACTCAAACTCCCACCATGGCAAAACCCGCCCATGAGGAAGCACCCGTAAAAGTAAATCGTAAACTCATTACCGGCATTGCTGTAGCCGTAGTAGTTGTTGTTGTACTCGCTCTTGCATGGTACTTTGTCAACCAAAACGGTTCGAAAGCAGCCGACGAAGCTATCGGCAAAGCCGACATCGAACAGAACGATTCCGTAGCTCTCGAACTCTACAAGCAAGCAGCCGAACAAGGTCACAAGAGTGGCAACCGCGCCAAGCTCTACGTGGCTATCAACCTCTATCAACAAGGCAAGTATCAAGAAGCTCTCACTTACTTGGAAGACGCTTCCATCGACGACCAAGTAGTTGCCGCCGGTGCTCTCACCCTCGCCGGTGACTGCTACGTGAACCTCGAGCAATACGACAACGCCCTCAACAAGTTCAACAAGGCTCTGTCGAAAGCCGATGGCAACGAAGTAGTTGCTCCGGTGATTCTCATCAAGCAAGCCAACGTGTACCGCGCTCAGCAAAACTATGCCGCTGAATACGAGGCTTACGACGCTATCGTCACCAAGTACCCCTCGTTCCTGCGCACCACTCGCTTCGACGTGCTGAAGTACCGCGAACGCGCTCGCGTGGCTGCCGGCAAATAATCCGCTTACACATTAATTATATAAAGCCGAGCCACATGGGGCTCGGCTTTCTTTCGATAAATCATCTCCTCATCTATGATTCAATATGCAACAATCCGATAAGCTCACCCGCCTGACCACTCTGCCAATCGGCCGCCTGCTGTGGGAGTACTCCCTGCCGGCGGTGGTGGGCATGTTGGTGATGGCGCTGTATAATGTGGTGGACCGCATCTTCATCGGCCAAGTAGTTGGACCCGAGGCGATTGCGGGTATGACTATCACCTTTCCGGTGATGAACATCACCACGGCGGTGGGCGTGTTGGTGGGCGTGGGCGCCTCCACCCGCGCTTCAATCGTGTTGGGCGCCGGCAACATGAAGCGCGCCGAACTCATCTTGGGCAACGCCTTCACCCTCACCTGGATTTTCGCCGCCACCTACATAGCCATCTTCGCCACGTGGATTGACCCCATCCTGCACGCCTTCGGCGCCGGTGAGGTCACCTTGCCTTATGCCCGCGAGTACATGGTGTGGGTGCTACCCGGCCTGTTCTTCACCAACTTGGCTTTCAGCCTCAACAACATGATGCGCGCCTCGGGCTATCCCAACCAAGCTATGGCCACGATGATTATCGGCGCGGTGACCAACGTGGTGCTCGATGCCGTGTTCGTGCTGTGGATGGACTGGGGCATGTTTGGCGCGGCCATCGCCACCGACATCGCCATGTTAGCCTCGGCCGTGTTCGTGCTGCGCCACCTCTGCCGCCGGCGCAGCGTGTTGCACTTCCGCCGCGGCACCTTCCGCCCGCAGTGGGATGTGATGCGCAGCATTTTCGCCATCGGCATCGCGCCCGCGGTAATTAACGCCGCGTCGTGTCTAATCAATGCCATCATCAACCAAGCGCTGGCGGCCAACGGCGGCGACATGACCATCGGTGCCGCCGGCATCTTCGTCACCTACACCTCGTTGATTGTCACCTTCAACTTGGGCATCGCCACCGGCTTGCAGCCCATCATCGGCTACAATTACGGGGCAGGACGGCTCGACCGCCTCACCCGCGGGTTGAAGCTCGCGACGGTGGTCAGCACCGCTATCTGCTTGGCCGGCAGCGTGATAGGCTTGGCCTTCCCCCACATCGTGGCGCGAATGTTCACCTCCGACCAAGTGCTCATCGACACCACCGTGCACTGCCTGCGCACGGCGCTGTGGGCATTCAGCGTGGTCGGCTTCCAGATTGTGGCCACCACCTTCTTCCAGAGCACCGGCGCCCCCGGCAAAGCCTTCATCGCCAGCCTCTCGCGCCAAGTTATCTTCATGATTCCGCTACTGCTCTGGCTCTCAGCGAATTGGGGCGTCGACGGCGTGTGGTTCACCTTCCCCATCTCCGACTTGTGCGCCACAGTGGTCATCGTGGCCATGCTGCTGATGCAGCTGCGCAAAATCCGCCGCGCCCGCGCCGCCGCATAGCCTTCTCGCCCCAAAGCCGGTTAAACCCACAATTTTTTGGGAAAATTTTTTAGCGTTAGTGATAGATTTTGCGAGCGAGCATGCTCTTTATAACAAACGAAATTAATAACGCTAAAGAATTAACTATCATGAAAAGGAATTTAACTCTTATCGGCCTCTCTCTCCTCTCAATAACTCTTTTAACCTCTTGCGGCAGCTTCGGCGAAGGCTTGCTGATGGGTATGGCGCAAGGCATGTCGACCTACGGCTCGTACAACCCTTACAGCACCGGCTCGTCGACCAACATTGTCGCCAACCAAGCCTCGCTACAATGGCCGTCTACGCCCACCACTTACAATGCTTCCTATTACGACTGGAGCAGCGTGCCTACCACCTACGTGGCTGATACCTCTTCCTCATATTCCTCCTCATATTCCTCCTCATCATCTTCTTCATACTCCTCGTCGAGTTCGTCCTCTTCATCAAGTAGCAGCCGCAGGCAATGTAGTGTGTGCAACGGTACCGGTCGCGTGTCAGTGGACCAACCCGGTGTGCCCACCTTCGGCCTGGGCGGCACCACTCACTACTGTGAAGAGTGCGGCAGAACATGGAACTCCGGCAACACCGTTCACTCGCATACGGACTGCCGCAATTGCCACGGCAAAGGATATATTGAATAATTTCCGGCGGAAATATTTTGGTGGATTAGATATTTATTGCTAACTTTGCGTTACGAAATGTTCGTAACGCAAAGTTAGCAATATTATGACTGCAAAACCGCCTTATAACCCATTTGTGCTCACCGGATACATCGCCCCGGAGTATTTTTGCGACCGTGAGCGCGAATCAGCCAAGTTGCTTTCCGCCCTTCAAAATGGCCGCAATGTCACCTTGGCCAGCCCTCGCCGTATGGGCAAAACAGGATTGATTCACCACCTGTTTTATCAGCTCAAACCGCAGGCCGATGTGCGCTGCTTTTATGTGGATTTGTATCAGACCGACAGTCTTCAATCGTTGGTTAAGAAATTGGCCGACACGGTGTTAGGCTCGCTCGACACGCGCAGCCGCAAACTCATGAAGCAGGTGGTGAGCTTCTTCAAAAGCTTGCGTCCGGTGTTCACCCTCGACCCCATGACCGGCGAACCGGGGCTCACTGTGGACATCTCGCCCAACACTGCCGAATACTCCTTGCAGGAAATCTTTGCCTACATGGAGCAGAGCTGTAGCCGGTGCTATGTGGCGTTCGACGAGTTTCAAACGGTGGCGGAGTATGCCAACAAGCGAGTGGAAGCATTGCTACGCACTCAAATTCAGCAGCTTACCAACGTTAATTTCATTTTCTGCGGCAGCAAGCAACATCTGTTGCAGAATATGTTTGCGACGGCGGCGCGGCCATTCTATCAGAGCACGCAGATGATGGCTCTCGGTCCGATTGACGCGGACGCATACTTCCATTTTGCGTGCCAACTCTTTGAAAATCACGGCCAAAAGATGGAGCGCGAGGCATTCGACCACTTGTTCGACACACTGTCGGCTCACACATGGTATGTTCACTCCATCCTCAACCGCCTGTACGAGACTGCCGAACCGCTCATCACTCCGCAGTTAGTGGAGGAAGTTTTGCGGCAGGTGGTGGAAGAGAATGCAGCCACGTATCAAACTTTCATTCAGCTGATTACAGTCACGCAAGCGCGGGTGCTTCGCGCCGTGGCGCAATGCCATAGCGTCAAAGAGATGCTCAGCGCCGACTTTCTGCACCGCTTCCACCTCGGTGCCGCCAGCACAGTCCGCTCTGCCGTCAAAGCCTTGGTTGATAGGGAGTTACTGCTGCAAACCGAAGCCGGCTATCAAGTCTACGACCGCTTCTTGGAGCAATACCTGCGGATATTCTGACCGTGGCTGCTGTTTGGCGCTTCCGCGCCGCTCGGCTTCCGCCTCGCCACCGAACCGCACCACTACCGCATAGCTTCCGCGCAGTTGGCGGGTGGTTAGAGGTCGAGGATGGCGTCGTCGATGGGGATTTGGCGGCGGAAGACTTGTTTGAAGCTGATGAGGGTTTCGGTGCGCGCCAAGCCGAGCGACTGGATTTGCGCTTGGATGATTTGCAGCAGGTGGTCGTTGTCGCGGGCGTAGACTTTGCACAGGATGTCGTACTGGCCCGAGGTGAAGTGGCACTCCACGATTTCCGGAAT
Organism: Muribaculaceae bacterium; assembly: GCA_051878535.1. GTDB lineage: Bacteria > Bacteroidota > Bacteroidia > Bacteroidales > Muribaculaceae > CAG-873. The sequence continues at coordinate 1,277 of JBJEKG010000199.1, read as the reverse complement.
TTTGGTCAGTTCTTCGATAACGTGCTCAAATTGAGACGGTTCGCTCAGGAACATGCCCACGTAAGCGCAGGTGGTGTAGCCGATGGTGGCGGGTGAGATGAGCGATTCGGCGCCTTGGATTACGCCGGCGGCGCTCATGCGCTGGATGCGTTGGTGGATGGAAGCGCCCGACACATTACATTCGCGGGCGATTTCCAAGTAGGGTTTGCGGGCATTGGCCGAGAGCAGCCGAAGTATGTTGAGGTCTAATTGGTCGAAAGTGATGCGTGCCATATCTCAAAGTGTTTTAGGTTGATATATAAGTGGTTATGTGGTTATTCCCAGGTGTAATGTTTGGCTCGGTGGAATAGGGCAGTGACGTTGCGAAGCAACAGTCGCCACGGTCTTACCACCATGATTGGTGCCAGCGACAGCAACAGTCGGCGGCCGTGCAATGCCTTGATGGCCGGCAGCCATACCAACGAGGCGGCCCACCACAGCAGCAGGCACACTCCGGCGGCAATCATGCAATGGCGGCTCTGCAGGTTGAGCAGTACGGCGGCCACCATGGCCAGCGGCGCGAGGCCGTAGCACCAACGTGCCAAGGTGCTCATCAGCCACGGTCGGCGCGGAATGAAGCGGCGGGTGAAGCGGCGCAGGCGCCAGTTTTCGCCGGCGAAGTGCGGCGAACAGATGCCGCGAGCGGTGACCATTGCTTCGGGCGAGAGTTCCACGGCGGTGTTGGCCTTGCGGGCAATTTCGCTCACGAAGATGTCGTCGTCGCCGTAGCGCAGGTTGAGGTGTCGCGAGAAGCCCTTGTTGCGGAAAAATAGTTCGCGGCGGTAAGCCAAATTGTGCTCGGTGCCGCGCCAGGGGTTGCCGCCCAAAGCGGCTGAGAGCCAGGCGCTTTGCTCGTCGAGGTAGTCGAAAGCACGCACACGTGCGCCCCACAGGCGGTCGTCGTCCGCTGCGGCCACGGCCGCGCCGAGCACCACCTCCACTTGCGGGTTGGCGAAGTGGTTGGCGATGCGCTGCAGCCACTGCGGCGAATCGATGCGCGCGGAGGCTGTGGTGAGCACCACCACCTCGTAGCGCGCCGCCTTCACTCCGAGGGTGATGGCCAATTTCTTGCGCGAGAGGTTGCGTGCGCCGTCGGGCGTGTAAGTCAGGTATAAATTGCTATGCTCCAACCGCAAGCGGCTCACAATCTCCTGAACCTGAGCCGATTCGCCCTCGTTCACCACAATCACCTCAAATCGTCCGAGAGTTTGCTGGCGCAGCAACTGCGGTAACAGGTC
>JBJEKG010000198.1:0-10213 GCA_051878535.1 Muribaculaceae bacterium | reverse complement strand
GCCACATCTTGGTGCGCCACGAGCAGGGCGCGATGCATGCCGCCCAAGGCTATGCGCGCGCCTCGGGCCGCGTGGGCGTGGTGATTGTGACCTCCGGACCCGGTGCTGCCAACTGCATCACCGGTTTGTGCGATGCCATGATGGATTCCACCCCATTAGTGCTCATCACCGGCCAAGTGGGCGCACGATTCTTGGGCAGCGACGCCTTCCAGGAAACCGACGTGATAGCTTTGGCGCAACCCGTGACCAAGTGGGCCCGCCAGGTGCGTTGCGCCGAGGAAGTGCCCGAAGCTATCGCCACGGCCATGCACATCGCCTCGACCGGTCGGCCCGGTCCGGTGGTAATCGACATCGCCAAGGATGCACAGGTGGGCAAACTCACCTTCCGCCCGGCGCGCCCGGCCGTTCACCGCGGCTATTCGGCCAAGGTCGACATCAACCTCGACGACGTGGACACCGCCGCGGCCATGATTAACTCCGCCCAACGGCCGCTGATTATCAGCGGCGGCGGTGTGGCCATCTCCGGTGCGGAGAAAGAGCTGCAACGCTTGGCCGAGAAGGCCGACATTCCGGTGGGTTGCACCCTGCAGGGGCTGTCGACCATCCCGTCGGACCACCCGCTGTTTGCCGGTATGGCCGGTATGCATGGCGCGGTGGCTGTGAACATCGCCACCAATCAAGCCGACCTCATCATCGGCATCGGCATGCGTTTCGACGACCGCGTCACCGGATGCGTGGCCACCTACGCGCCTCATGCTCAGATAATTCACATCGACATCGACGCGGCCGAGTTTAGCAAGACGGTGCAAGCCACCTTGCCCGTGCACGGCGATGCCAAGCAGGTGCTCAGCCGCCTGTTGCCGATGGTGAAGCAAGCTAAACGGCCACAGTGGCGCAAGCTGTTTGCCCACTGCGCCGAGGTGGAGGATGCCGAGGTGATGGAGCGCGAGTTGCGCCGCCAAGGCGATGAGCCCATGACCATGGGCGAGGTGGCCGACGCAGTGAGCCGCGCTGCCAACTGCCGCGCCATCGCCGTGGCCGACGTGGGCCAGAATCAGATGATGACCGCCCGCTACTTCCGCCACAGCCGTCCGCGCTCGTTCATCTCCTCCGGCGGCCTCGGCACCATGGGCTTCGGCCTGCCCGCCGCCATCGGTGCGGCCATCGCCTGCCCCGACCGCACCGTGTGCTACTTTGGCGGCGACGGCGGCATGCAAATGACCATCCAAGAACTCGGCACCATCATGCAATACCGCGTGCCGGTGAAGATGATTCTGCTGAATAACAACTTCTTAGGCAACGTGCGCCAGTGGCAGCAACTGTTCTTCGGCGGCCGATTCTCGCAAACGCCGATGCTCAACCCCGACTTCGGCGCCATCGCCGCGGCCTACGGCATCCCCTGCATCGAAGTGGCGCACCGTAGCGACCTGCGCCCGGCCATCGAGCGAATGCTCGCTACCGACGGCCCGGTGCTGCTCAACGTGGCCATCGACCCCACCGACATGGTGTTCCCCATGACTCCCTCCGGCGTCGACGTCGACCACATCATGCTTAACCCCGATAAACTCTTCAAGCTATGACCACTGACCAAACGCTTCTGTTCACCATCATAATCTACTCCGAAAACTCGGTGGGCTTGCTCAATCGCGTGTCGAACATCTTCACCCGCCGCTGTATCAACATCGAGACAGTCAACGCGGGTCGTTCCGGGGTGGACGGGGTGCATAAATTGGCCATCACCACGTGGGTCGACCGCCCCACCATCGAGCGTGTGGCCTCTCAAATTGAAAAAATCGTCGAAGTAGTGAAAGTGTACATCTACTCCGATGCCGAAATAATCGCAAACAAATAAACCAACAAAGATATGGCAAAAATGAATTTTGGCGGTGTGATGGAAACCGTTGTCACCCGCGATGAATTTACCTTGGAACATGCTCGCGAAGTGCTTCGCGACGAAACAATTGCCGTCATCGGCTACGGCGTGCAAGGCCCGGGCCAAAGCCTGAACCTGCGCGATAACGGCTTCCGCGTAATCGTGGGCCAACGCCCCGGCCGCTCGTTCGAAAAGGCCAAGGCCGACGGCTGGGTTGAGGGCGAGACCCTCTTCACCATCGAGGAAGCGTGCGCCCGCGCCTCCATCATCATGTGCCTGCTGAGCGACGCCGCCGTGCTGAGCCAGTGGCCGGTAATCAAGGCGCACCTCACCGCCGGCAAGGCGCTCTACTTCTCGCACGGCTTCGCCATCACCTGGCCCGACCGCACCGGCGTGGTGCCGCCCGCCGACGTCGACGTAATCATGGTTGCGCCCAAAGGCTCCGGCGCCACCGTCCGCTCGCACTTCTTGGAACACCGCGGCATCAATGCCTCATTTGCCGTGCAACAAGACGCCACCGGCCGCGCCCTCGACCGCACCTTGGCGCTGGGCATCGGCATCGGCTCGGGCTACCTGTTCGAAACCACCTTCCGCCGCGAGGCCGTGAGTGACCTCACCGGCGAACGCGGTGCGCTCATGGGCGCCATTCAGGGTTTGTTCCTCGCTCAATATGAAACCCTGCGCGAACACGGCCACACCCCCTCCGAAGCCTTCAACGAAACCGTCGAAGAGCTGTCGCAATCGCTGATGCCTCTAATCGCCGCCCGCGGCATGGACTGGATGTATGCCAACTGCTCTACCACCGCCCAACGCGGCGCATTGGACTGGATGACACCCTTCCACGACGCCATCAAACCTGTGATGGAACGCCTCTACCAAAGCGTGGAATCCGGCCACGAAGCTCAAATCTCCATCGACTCCAACTCCAAACCCGACTACCGCGAGCACCTCAACGAAGAGCTGCGTCAAATGCGCGAAAGCGAACTTTGGCAAACGGCCAAAACCGTGCGCCGGCTCCGCCCCGAAGGCTCCGCCGAGTAAGCTCGGAGAGATGGCGAGCAAGAGCTCGAAGCAAATGCAAAAAGGCTTCGCTGAAGCTCAGAGCCGTGACAAAAAAAGCATAAATACAAGAATCAAAATAAGCAGGTTGAAACCTGCTTATTTTGTGCTAAAACGTAAAAATAAGCACGCTCAACAGTGCTTATTTTTACGTTTTTGTCGAAATAAGCGGATTTGGGCGGTTTTTGTGGCTTATTTTGACGGGAGCAGGCGAGGCCGTGGGTCGGTCTCGCCTGCGGTGTGGGTGGGGGAGGGAGTGGTTAGAAGGCGCGGAAGTTTAGGCGGAAGGTGAGGGTTGGGTAGACTTTGAGGGCGTCGGCGATTTTGTTGAAGGTGTTGTCGTCTTCTACGATGGATTCGTCGATTTGGCCGTAGTCGGTGTAGAGTTTGGGACGGCCTTCGAATTGTACGCCTAATTCGGTGGAGAAGCTCAGGAGTTTGCCGGGAATCACGCGGCCCCAGCCGATGCCGAGGTAGGGACGGAAGTTGTTGACTTTGAATCCGCCGGAGATGTCGCCGTTGGCGTTTGCGGGAATCTTGTAATCACCGATGATGGCTTGTGCGTCGGGGTTGGCGAGGTCGTCGCTGTGGCCGGTGATTTTGAGGAGTTTGTTGCCGCCGAAGTAGGCGCCGGCAGCTACGTAGAAGGGCACTTTGGGCACGGGGTATACGTTGAAAATTACTTGTCCTTGCACGCGGTTGAGGTCGCCTTGGAGTTCGACGGTGCCGCGTTGCTGCTGGTTGGCCACGGTGTAGGTGTAGTCGGCGTCGGCGTTGAAGGTGATGCCGGGCATGATGGACACGCCGGCGCGCATTTGCACGAACGAGGTGATGGGGGTGGCCAATTCAACGGAGATACCGGTGGAACCGACGCCCACGCCGGCACCGAGGTGGTTGAACACTTGCGCGGAGGCACCGAGGGCACAGGCGCAGAGGGCTAAGAGCATGAGGAATTTTTTCATAGTGTAACTATCATTTTTAGGTTGGGATGTATTATGCTGCAAAATTAAGCAAAATTTTTCAGATATTTATAATTTTTGGTAAAAAATTGGCAAAATGTTATGCTGATTGATTGTGGTTAACATTTTTAACGACCATATTTTTACATTGACCCATCATTGGGGACTGAGTCAGCCATACGGACGCGCACGCGATAACCTGAAAAAGGCGCGCCGGGAGGGCGCGCCTTTTCGAAAGTGTATGGTATGTGGATTACTTTTGAATCAGCAGGGCTTGGCGGGCGGCGGCGGTACGGGCTTCGAGCACGTAGGTGCCGGGAGCTAAGTGGCTGATGGAGTAGGTTTGGCCGGCGGCGAGGGTGGCGCAGTCGATGGCTTGGCCTGCTACGTTGTAAACCATCAGGGTGAGGGCTTCGGAGGCGAGGACTTCGGTGCCGTTGAGGGTGATGGCTGTAACGATTTCGTTGTGAACGCTTTCTACGCCGTCGGGCTTAACGGAGCCTTCGTAGTTAACGGGCACTACACCGTAGCCATTGACACCGGGAGCAACCATTTCAACGGCGGGGAGGTCGTTGCCGAGTTTGATGCGCTTGATGCCGGATTGGTGCAGGGGGTTGGCTTCGTCGAAGGTTTCGGCCCAGTAGTAGCGACCTTTTTGCGAGGTGGCCCAGTCTTGAGCTTCGTTTTCAGCAGCTTCTTCGGGCGAGGGAGCGCGGTAGCACCAGTAGAGGTATTCGCCGTCGGCATCGATAGCGAGTTGGGAGATGCCCACGTGTTCGTTGGTGGCGTTGCCTTCGTATTTAACGGGTGCGCCGTCGACGAGTTCAACAGCGAGGTCTTCCATGAATGTAGCTGGCGAGGGGTTGGGGTTCTGTTCAAGCATGTCGATGGGGAAGCGATAGAGACCGCCTTTGACGAGGTTGTCTTGGTTGCCGGCGAATTCGATGTACATGTAGATGAAACCGTATTTCTTATCGAGCACGTAAGAGGTGGCGATGAGGTTCATCGAGGTGAGGAATGCGTTGGCGCCGTCGCGGGGACCTACTTCGGCGGAGGATTTGCCGATGTTGGCGTCGGTGAAGTTGAACAGGCCGTTGCCGTTGTACTTCATGCCCACCCAGTAGCGGGGGATTACAGTGCCGTTAGATTCTTCTTCGGTGATGTCGAAGCCGTTCTTGATACAGCCGTATACCCATTCTTGACCGTAGAAGGGCATCCAGTTGTTTTCCATCCATGAGGGATAGTCTTGAGGCAGAGCGATGGCGTCGGCAGAGATTTTGCGGATGCAGACGTTGCGGTCGTTCACGTAGAGGATGCCGTTGTACACGTAGAGGCCGGTGGGGTCCATGTAGGCGTTGTTGCCGGCGTTGTCGAGGATGGTAGCTTGGAAGATGTTGCCACCGACTTTGGAGATGTAGAAGAGTTTGCCGTCGCCTTCGTTGGCAGCAGAAGCTGACCACCAGAATTTCTTACCGGCGCTGGCGCCGTAGATGCGGTTGGAGAACTCGGTGAGTTGGAACATGTGTTGGAGACCGATTTCGTAGTCGTCGGTTTGGCCGTCGGCGTAAACGCAGTGGAGGTTGTTGTCTTCACCGGCATAGTAGAGGCCGGCGGGCATGCCGAGGTCTTCGCCACCAACGGCGAGGTTTTCATCGCCTACGATGTTGAGGAAGCTCCAGCCGGTAGCGGCTTTGTAGGCTTCTACCAAGGAGTTGGGCACGGTGACGGTGATGTTGCGGCCTTCGGTGAAGACGCCTTCGGTCATTGCAGCGGGGTAGTAAGCAGCCACTTGGAGGGCTTCGATGCCGGAGTTGGCGAAGCAGTCGCGTTCGAGGATGGCGAGGATGTCGCCGAGGTTGAGGGATTTGAGCGAGGTGCAAGCGTTGAAAGCGTCAGCACCAACCACGGTAACGTGAGCGTTGAGGTTGGCGGTGGTGAGGGCGGAGCAGTTGAAAGCAACGCCAACGGGCACTTGGGTGGCCTCAACGGTGATGGTTTCGAGAGCGGGGCAAGATGTGGCCACGTAGCGGCCGATGGTGCCGCGCACGGTCAGCGTTTTGATGCCGGAGAAAGCGAAAGCGTAGTCGCCGAAGTCGGCGCAAGCGGGCAGCGAAACCTCTTGGAGGTTGGTAGCCTCGTAGAAAGCGTAGGGCTTCACAGCGGTGAAGTCGCCGCTGAAGGAGGTGAGGGCGCAAGCGGGAGCGAGAGCGTAAACGGAAGCGCCTTCGTCGGTGACGATGTAGTTGTTGTCGACGGATTGGAACACAGCGTTACCTTCGGCCACGGTGAATTTGGCCACCGAGCGGCAGTTCATAAACACGCCGTTGCCCATAGAAGCAAGGGAAGCGGGGAGGTTGACTTCGGTAAGAGCGGCGTTGCCGGCGAAGACTTGGTCGCCGAGGGTTTTGAGGCCTTCAGCGAGGGTGAGAGCGCCGGTGAGTTGGTTGTTGGCGAAAGCCATGTTGCCGATGTAGCTAACCGATGCGGGGATGTTCACTTCGGTGAGGGCGCAGTTGGCGAAAGCCAAGCTGTTGATGGTGGTGAGGGTCTCGGGGAGGGTCACCTTGGCCAAGTTCGAGCAGTTTTGGAAAGCGGAGCTGGGCAGGGAGGTCATCGAAGCGGGGATGGTGATTTCGGTGAGGCCGGCGCCGGCAAAAGTGCTGAGGTTGATGGTGGTGAAGTCGTTGGTGAAGGTCACCTTGGTGAGGTTGGAGGCATTTTCGAAGTAGTTGGAGGGAAGCTCAACGCAGGAGCCGCCGATGGTCACTTCTTCGATGTTGGCGTTACCGCGCCAGGGCTTTTGGTCCATAGCGGTGTAGGAACCTTCGGAGAGAGCGCGGTTCACGGTGAGGCGCTTGATGTAGGAGGTACCGAACGAAGCAGCTTGGAGCACCAGAGGCTTTTCACCGTCTTCGAGAATCATTTCTTCGAGGGCGGGGCAGTTGTTGAAGAGCGAGGTGGTGAGCTCGGCCACGGTGCCGGGGATGGTGATGGATTGCAGTTTCACGCAGTTCTGGAAAGTGTTACCTTCCAATTTAGCGATGTCGGAGGGAAGAGTGATGGCCACGAGTTCGGGGCAATCTTGGAAGCAACCACGGCTCATGCCCACGCCGGCGGGCATCACCACAGAGTGCACGTTAGTGGCTTTGAAAGCGGCTTTCAAAGACGACACGGTGTAAGTGGTGCCGTTGTAGGTGATTTCAGTAGGGATAACGTAGTCGCCGGTATAGTCGCCGGGAGCGTCGCCATTTTCAGGAGCAACAGAAGGTTTTTGGAGCTCGAGTTTGCCTTTATTGTTCTTCCAAACCAGACCTTCGTGGAGGAAAGTTTGGGCCGAAGCAGACAATCCGCAAACTACAGCCAGAGCCAGCACGGCGCAAAAGCGAGCCAAGCCGGAACGAAACAGAGTAGCAATTTTCATAATGCTAAGGTTTAAGGGTTGTTAAAGGTATTTAGTTTAAAGTTGTTTTTCAAAATTCAAGGTAGGCGCGGGTGCTTGTGCGAGCGACCGAAGCGCAGTTTGACAATTGTGGGGCAAATTTAGCGATTTTTTTTCACATAGCAAACTTTTCCACTAAAAAATTCCGTTTACCGCAAAAAAAACGGTAACGTAGCGCGAAAACCCCGCGGCCGGGTGGGTCGCGGGGCAACGCTACATCAAACTAAGTGCTCACGCACTGTGTCAATAGATAATTTTCAATGAGTCGGTGTTTTGTCGCAAGATGTATACACCGTGGTCTAAGATTTGAAATGAAATTGCTTCGTTAGAGGGGGCGATGCGGTGGATGCATTGGCCGCAGATGGTGTAGACCTCGATGGGGGCGGTGGTGCAGGCGGTGCGGACGTCCACGGTGCCGTCGGGGTGGACGGTGGCGGTCAGGGCGTCGGCATCGGCCGACAGAGCGGGAGCGGCATCGGTGGTGTTGAATTGCACTTCGACGTTGTCGACGTAGGCGCGGTTTTCAGGCTTGACACCGGAGTTGGGGCCGCCGTTTTCGTTGATGCGCAGGCGGATGGTGGGCACCTCGGCGGTGATGTCGGCGAGGTTGAAGGTGGCGGTGCCGTATTCGCCGGCGGCCACGCGGTAGGTCTCGGCATCGGCGATGGTGTTGATGTCGTGCCATGAAGCGCCATCGTCGAGCGAGTAGCGCAGACGCATGAACACGGCGTAGTTGGATGCGTTGGCGATGTCGAATTTGACGATGCCGATTGGGCACGGCAGCGCGCCGGTGGTGAGGTTGGAATTCTTGTACATAGCCACAGCCATGCCGTCAACTCCCTCTATATCAGCGGTTTCCACCAATTCGGCATTCTTTTCGAGGCTCCACTGGGTGAACTCGCCTTGGTAGCGGCCATCGTTGCCGAGGATGAGGTTGGAGAAGCGTTCGGCTTTCATGTCGGAGGTGCCGGCATCGAGGGTGAACGATGCCACGCCGTTTTCATCGATGGCGATGTTGTAGAGGGCATAGTTGGTGGTGTAACCGTAGCGCGATTTGAGCGACGGAGTGGAGTAGTTGTTGATATAGGTGACGTTGCCGGAGCCGGGGAACGGGTCGCCGTCGGAATCGTAGATGTTGCCATACTCATCCAACAGCGGCGAGATGGGGGTGGCGCGGAGCAGTTGGTAGTAGAGGTTGTCGGGGTCGACGTTCACTTGGTTGTTATACCACACGTTGAGGTCGGTGCGGTCCACGTGGTAGATGAGCAGGCCGTCGCCGGGTAGCGCTTGGTCCCACTTGGAGAAGCGTTGACGGTTTTCGATGATGAAGTATTCACCGCCGATTACGGTGTTGATGCGGTAGCTGCGGTGTGATTCACCAAGGCTTTCGAGGGTGTAAGTGCCGGCTTCGGTGAGCACTTCGGGCTTGGCAAATCCGGCGATGTCCTGCTGGAAAGCGGAGTAGCAAGGGGGAGTGCGGCCGGCATTATTGTAGTTGCCGCCGCCCATGAGGCTCCACTTGCCGGGGAATTCGGAGTAGCCGCCGGAGTATGCACCGTCGGTGTCGTATTCGTCCATCAAACCGAGGACGTGGCTGAACTCGTGGCAGATGGTGCCGATGCCTTCGATGCCGAAGCGGTCGGGGGTGCCCCAGAGTTCGGTGGCGCAGGCGTAACGGCCCACGCGGACGCCGTCGCGGATGTCGTCGTCGCGAGTGGAGGCGTGCGGCCACATTTCCTTGCCGTTGGTGTAGTTGGAGCCGTATCCGGCAAAGATGATGAACGACATGTCCATCTTGCCGTCGCCATCGCTGTCGTAGATGGAGCAGTCGACCACTTCATCGGCGGCTTCGTACACGGAGGAAACCACGGAGTAGATGTTTTGCGTTTGGTTGGCATCGGTGGAGAGACGGTCGATTTTGATTGGGCCGATGACGTCGAAGACGGGGGTGAATTGGCCGCCGGAGCAGTCGGCGAAATAGTCGCGCACGCTGCCGGTGTAGTTGTGCTTGTATCCGCCGGCTTCCTCAAAGCCGTCATAGCCTTCTTTGTTAATCATATCACCGAAGAACTCGGCGGGGTTGGGCATGAGAAATTTGCGGTCGGTGAATTCCACCAAGATGACCGGGGCGCGGAAGTTGGAGTAGCTTACAACTCGGCGCGGGTTGTCGGCAGTGTTCATCGGCTTGAGGGTGGAAGCGGCACGGCGGCGGCGCAATTCTGCTCCCACGGTGGACTGGGGCGCAGCTTGCAACAGACTGATTTCCTGCTGTGTGCGCTGCTCGGCATTGTGTGCGAGCATTTCGGGCGCGGCAGCGTAGCGGAAGGCTCCGTCGGCATCAGTTTGGAGCAGAAGGCCATCGAGTGTGGTGGCCACGGCGCCGAACTCGTCGCCGTGGAGAACGTAGGTAATAATGGTGCCGTCGGGCTGAGTGACGGTTTGCGGATATGGGTATGCCGGCACGGCGTGTGAGGCGATGTATGTGGCCATCAGGACGGCTGTGGCGGTGATTAGTCGTTTAAACATGGTAGGCAGTTTTCAAAAGAGGTCGAGAAAGGCCAATGGATGCCAATCTCGACCTCTGTTGTCATTGATGATTGAAGTATGAAGATGAATAGTTAGCGGATAACTTTCTCGGCCACGGAAGTGCCGTCGGCGTAGCGAGTTACCTTGACGAATACGCCGTTGGAGGGATTAGCCACGCGCACACCGGCCACGTTGTAGTACTCGATGCTGACGATGTCGGAGACTTCGGCATCGATGTTGCTGTCGGGGCGAGCGTCGTAGATGCGGACGTTGTCGATGGGGATGAGGGTGCGGTCGACGATTTCGCCGGCGAAGCGGAGTTGGATGACCTTGCCGGTGAAGTCTTCGAGGTCGATT
>JBJEKG010000197.1:0-2068 GCA_051878535.1 Muribaculaceae bacterium | reverse complement strand
GTCGATAACCAAGGTGCGCACACCGTTGTACAGCACCAAGTCCTTGGCTTCGTCGATGATACCATCGATGAGCGCATCCTCCTCGGGCACGATGTGGAAGAAGTGCTGCTTGATGAACTTCCACACGGGGCGGTTGGCCTCGTTGGTGGCATCCTCCGCGGTAAGGGGATGCCCCAACAGGCGCTTGGCCAGCTTGATGAAGTGATTGCCCACGGGCATGTTCTCCGGCGAAAAGTAGGCCACACCCCAGCCGTGGTTGATGGCCATGCGGGTCACAATCTCGTCGATAAACTCGCTCTTGCCCGAGCCGGGGCGACCGGTCACCACGCACAACCGACCTAATTCCAAACGGCAGATTGCGTCCAAGTTGGGCAGGCCGCAATCCACCCCGCGCTCCGGCCCTTGGCTCACGATGGCAAGGGCTTCGTCCAAGTGGTCGCCCACCGCCACCGTCGCCCCCGAGGCGGGGCGCTCGGCGTTGGCCAAACACTCCAACAGCGATTCGGCTCCGTACTCCTTCAAGTGGTCGTTGGCATCCTTGCAGCCTTCTCCGTAGGTGACCATGCGGCAACGGCCCCGGCCGAAGCGTTTCACCAACTCCTTGGCGAGTTGGCGACCCACCGGGTCCTCGTCCGAAGCGATGTAGATGGTCTTCTTCTGGTCGAACCAGCCCTCCATGAAGTCGTCGAAGTACTTGGTGTCGCCGCCGCCGCCGTTGGGCACGGAGATTACATCGAAGCGACCGGCCGTCATGAAGGCCATGGCATCGAACTCGCCCTCGGTGATGATGCATTCCTCGGTGTCGCGCACCGCATCGATGTTCCACGGTATCAGTTCCGCACCTTCCACCAGCGAGAACTGCTTGGCCGTGGCCAAACGCGTCTTCTCGTTGATGCGCTCACCGTTGCATTCATACACGAAGCGCACCTTGTTGCCATCTATCTCAATGGGCGCTTTGGCGATGGCCTCAGCCGAGATGCCGCGCCGCAGCACGTAGCTCAGAGCCACGCCAAGCTTGCTCGCACCGCTGCGGTCGATAGCGCGCTGCGCCGGACGCTTGTACTCCTGCTTGGCGTAGGCCTTCGGAGCGCTGTATTGGCTCAGCGCACCGCTCCAGCCGCAGTGATGGCAGTGCCACAGGCCGCGGTCGAGGTCAACCGACAGCGAGCGGTCGCGAGGATTGTGGCGCGTGGCCGAGCAGTGAGGACAGGTGGTTTTCACCTTGCCGCTGTTGCGGCGGAAAGGGATTTCAATGCCGAGTTGATTGAAATTTTTCATAATTACGTGAATTTTATAGTTAATAGATTTTATTTATGCTAATGTTGATTGCGTTTCATCCATCATATTGGCGCAGGTGCCCAAGCGTGCCCACCAGTCGGCGATAACGTGCAGGCGCTCATGACGCGAAAGCGACATAAACTGCTCCTTATCCTGCGGGGTTTCCCATACGCTGCACACCATCCGGAAGATGTCGTCGGTGAAGTCATAGTTGACCATCACGCGCACCTGCTCAAACAGCAGGCAGCGGCGCGAATCAATCAGTCGGCGCACGGCGTGCATCATGTTGAAATAGCGCACCGACACATCGCTGCAGTCGGACGGTTCCACATCGAGCACCTGAGGCTTGAGCAGCTCGCTCGGCACCCCTTGGAGGGTGCAGCCGCGGCTGAACTCATCGCGGGGCAACATCTCCTCCAGATGCGCGAGCGTCAACGTAGGCATGAGCTCCTGCAATTCTTCTTGCTCCATCTGCTCCATATCGAGCCACACGCCCCGGCGCCCTTGGCAGCGCACAGCCGTGTCGCAAGGCATCGATTCGCAGTCGGCCACCACCTCGGCCACGGCGGCAACCTCGGCCACCCGCACGGCCTCGTTGGCGGCCACGTTGTTATGGCCATCCGGTTCGGCCACCACCGGTTCACTCTCGTTGGCGGCCTCGCTGACCGGGCCATCCGGGTATGCCGAGGCAAGCCTCGGCTCTACCTGTGGGTGGCTGGTTGGCGCTCCGTTGATGCGGCCATCCGGGTATGCCGAGGCAAGCCTCGGCTCTCGTACCTTTGCAAAAAAT
>JBJEKG010000196.1:0-2086 GCA_051878535.1 Muribaculaceae bacterium | reverse complement strand
CGGTGGCTGTATTGTAGTAGTGGTGGAACATTTGGATGAATGCCAATTGAGTCCACTTGTAGTAGTCGGGATTGCAGGTGCGGATTTCGCGATTCCAGTCGTAGGAGAAGCCGATGTTGTCGAGTTGCTGACGATAGCGAGCAATATTGTCGGTGGTGGTTTTCTCCGGGTGCTGACCGGTGAGGATGGCATACTGCTCGGCGGGGAGGCCGTAGGCATCGTAGCCCATGGGGTGGAGCACGTTGAAGCCTTGGAGGCGTTTATAGCGCGAGTAGATGTCGGAGGCGATGTATCCGAGCGGGTGACCTACGTGCAAACCGGCGCCCGAAGGGTAGGGGAACATGTCGAGCACATAGTATTTGGGGCGCGAGGGGTCAACCTTCGCGGCGTAGGTTTGGTCGTCTTTCCAGCGCTGCTGCCAGCGCTTTTCAATTTCTTTGTGATTATATTCCATATTATAATAATGTTATCAAGAGAGTGAGAGCATACGCTCGATGGGACGGCGTGCGCGTTCGGCCAATTCGGGGTCGATGGTTACCTCGGGAGTTTCATCGCGCAGGCAGCGGTAGAGCTTCTCCAAGGTGTTGAGCTTCATGAAGGCGCAGTCGTTGCAGCCGCAGGTGGAGTCGTTGGGCGGAGCGGGGATGAACTCCTTGTCGGGGCAGTCCTTCTTCATCTGGTGGATGATGCCGCTCTCGGTGGCCACGATGAATCGGCGAGCGGAACTTTCCTTGGCGTAAGCCAACAGTGCGGCGGTCGAACCGACCTTGTCGGCCACCATCACCACTTGCTTGCGGCATTCAGGGTGAACCAGCACCGGTGCGTCGGGGTATTGCTCCTTGAGTTGGAGAATCTTTTCGAGGGAGAATTTCTCATGCACATGGCAAGCGCCGTCCCACAGCACCATGTTGCGGCCGGTGATGGAGTTGATGTAGTTGCCAAGGTTGCGGTCGGGACCGAAGATGATGGGTTGGTCCTGGGGGAAGGTGTCGATGATGGCGCGGGCATTGCCGGAGGTGACCAGCACGTCGGTGAGAGCTTTCACGCCCACGGAGGTGTTGACATACGACACCACGGTGTGACCCGGGTGCTCAGCGATGAACTGAGCGAAGGCATCGGCCGGACAGCTGTCGGCCAACGAACATCCGGCCGCGGCATCGGGCACCAGCACCTTCTTGTCGGGACAGAGCAACTTGGCCGTTTCGCCCATGAAGTACACGCCGCACAACACGATGATGCGAGCTTCTTTGAGGGTGGCGGCGTAGCGAGCCAACGCCAACGAGTCGCCGATGTGGTCGGCTATATCTTGAATGTCGCCGGTTTGGTAGTAGTGAGCCAAAACCACTGCTTGCTTCTCTTTTTTGAGGCGCGCAATTTCCTGTTTGAGGTCCTCGGCGCTCATGCGGTTTTCAACATCCATTTTATTTTTATTTAATTTGTTTCAAAAAAAATTTTTAAAGGTAAAAACCAAATAATAATAATGGGTGTAGATAAGTTTGATAACTTTTGGCCGAAAAATTTGCATTTTTGGGTTATAAAATGCTATCAAAGGGTTGTCAACAGGCTATTAACATACATAAGATTTGATAATCAGCCGTATCCAAACTTTATCAACACTATGTTTATAAGTGCAAAGTTAATAAATTCTTGGCGAATAATCATCGAAATTCTGTATAAAAAGCAAATAAAACGCTGTAAAAAGCTGTAAATAACCTGCGGGGCGGTGGAAAACGGTCATTTTGACCCCTTAGACTTATCCACATTCTCAACAAGGTTATCAACCACTTATCAACACGTTTTCAACACCCCCGCCGCACCGCTTTAAGAAGATTTGAACGATTTTTAAACGAAGCCGGCCGTGTGGAGACGATCTCACGCAGATTTTGCAGATTTTGCGGAGTGGGCGGCTCGCCGTGCAAAAAATTCACAGGAGTCTGTATGTCGCCGTAGCGCCAACAAAAATCAGTATAACACTATCAGCGTCAGACCGTGACGGATTTGCCCGGAGGGCATTAGATGCGCCGGAGGCGCTATATCTTCGTTAGCCGTGGGTTGGTACCACGGAGTGGTTCCTACCCACGGTCGA
>JBJEKG010000195.1:0-2087 GCA_051878535.1 Muribaculaceae bacterium | reverse complement strand
GTTCCCCCACCCGCTCACCGGCCAGCCGTGGCTCAACTACCTCGCCGGTCCGGCCAACCGCCAAGCGCGCATCGTGGCCGATAACATGGTGATGGGCAACACCACGGCTTACGAAGGCGCCATCGGCACGTCCATCGCCAAGGTTTTCGACCTCACCGTGGCCTCTACCGGATTGGCTGCCAAGCGGTTAAAGCAACTCAACATCCCGTATCTTTCCGCCACCATCCACAACGGTTCGCATGCCGGTTACTACCCCGGTGCGCTCCAAATGTCCATCAAAATCACCTTCTCACCATCCGATGGCAAGCTCTTAGGCGCGCAAATCGTGGGCTTCGACGGCGTGGACAAGCGCATCGACCAGTATGCCATGGCCATCAAACGCGCTGCGACCGTTCACGACCTCACCCGCTTGGAGCACGCCTACGCGCCGCCGTTCTCATCGGCCAAGGACCCCGTGGCCATCTCCGGCTACGTGGCCGCCAACATCCTCAGCGGCAAAATGACTCCGCTGTATTGGCGCGAGTTGCGCGAGGTCGACCTGTCGAAGGTGGCGCTCGTGGATGTGCGCACACCCGATGAGTTCGCCGTGGGCACCATCCCCGGCGCTGTCAACATTCCTCTCGACGACCTGCGCCAACGCCTCGGCGAACTGCCCACCGACCGACCAATCTACTTGTTCTGCGGTGTAGGTCTGCGCGGTTATCTCGCCTCCAACATCCTCAAAGACAACGGTTTCAAAGATGTGCGCAACCTCATCGGCGGCATCAAGACCTACAAAACCGCCACTGCCAAAATCCTTCCGCCCGCCGACTTCAATGCGCCCTGCGCCGAGCCTTCGGCATGCACCGTGGCACCCAAATCCGACCGCGTGGTGCGCCTTGATGCCTGCGGTTTGCAGTGTCCCGGTCCGATTCTCAAACTCAAACAAACCATCGACACGCTCAACCCCGGCGACCGTCTCGAAGTGTCGGCCACCGATGCCGGATTCGTGCGCGACAGCGAGTCGTGGTGCCGTTCCACAGGCCATCGGTTCATCTCCCACCGCGCCGAGCGCGGCGTCTACACCGTTGTTATCGAAAAAGCTACACCCTGCGCCGCCGAAGCGGCTAAACCGACCGCTGCCGACGGCAAAACCTTCATCATGTTCAGCGACGACCTCGACAAAGCGCTCGCCACGTTCGTCCTGGCCAACGGCGCCGCCGCCACCGGCAAAAAAGTCACCATTTTCTTCACCTTCTGGGGCCTGAACGTCATCAAAAAAGTCCACAAACCCAAGGTGCAGAAAGACTTCTTCGGCCGAATGTTCGGGTGGATGTTGCCGTCGCATTCCGGCCGGCTGTCGCTATCCAAACTCAACATGTTCGGCGCCGGCAGCCGTATGATGCGCCACCTGATGAAGCAGAAAGGTGTCGATTCGCTCGAATCCCTTCGCCAACAAGCACTTGACAACGGAGTGGAATTCATCGCCTGCCAAATGTCGATGGACGTGATGGGCGTTCGCCGCGAAGAGCTCCTCGACCAAGTCACCGTGGGCGGCGTCGCCACCTACATCGACCGCGCCGACCAATCCAACATCAACCTCTTCATCTAATGGAACTTAACCCCACACTCTCGGCTGTAGTTGATGTGGCCCGCGCCATCGCAGCGTTCGAACTCCAACTCGACTCGGCCTTCGGCCTTAACCTTGCCGAAGCCATGACCCTCACTGCCGTTGCCGGCGAACAATTGCCGGCAACAGCCGTGAGCGACCGCACCCATCTGCGCCCCTCCCACCTGTCGAAAGTCATCGCCACCCTGCGCCGTCGCAACCTGCTCACCACCACCCGCACCAAGCCGACCGCCGCCTCCGCCTGCTCAGCCTCACCGAAGCCGGCGCCCAACTCGTGGCCACCCTCCGCTCCCACCCCTTCCACATCCCGCCCCAGCTTCGCCCCCTCCTTCCGACCTAACGGCTCCCGGCCGCAAACTTCCCGCCGGCAACAAACCCCTCTTCATCCGCTTGCAAATAGTTTCCACTGGAAACTATTTGCGTCGCCCGTCGTTGTTGTCGTGATTTATGGTTGCAATGTTTCCGGTGGTAACATTGC
>JBJEKG010000194.1:0-2095 GCA_051878535.1 Muribaculaceae bacterium | reverse complement strand
TTAATTGAAATATTGTTCACATCGCCCAAAAAATCAACATTTTTCCTACAAATCGGCCGGGCGGGGGCCTACATGCAGCGAGCGTCCGGCCGCATGGTCGAGCGCTCGCTGTATGGGTTGGGAGGCAAAGCAATCAATTGCTTTTTTAGCGGGGAGAGGGGGGGAGGGGCTTCGCTAAAGAGACCCCGAGGCAAGCCTCGAGGCTACGGAGCCGAGACAATCGGGCGGTTAGAGGACCGCGGCGATTTGGTTCTCGATGGCGCGGCGGATGAAGGCGTTGATGGAGAGGCCGGCCTGCTTGGCTACGGTGGCCACTCTGGAGTGTAAATCCGGCGTCAAACGCAAATTCACAGCGCCGGAATAGCTCTTGTGAGGTTCCAATCCTTCTTCCTCGCAGAGAATGAGGTAGTCGTCAACGGCCTCATGGAAGGCGGCGGTCAGTTCTTGAACACTTTCTCCTTCGAAAGTGACAACAGCATTGATGCCCTCAATCTTACCGAAGAACACGCCATCAGCTTCGCTAAACTCCACCGAGCCAATGTAATCCTTGTATTGTAAAGTATTCATATCAGTCCTTCCTGTTGCAATTCATTATACAAAATCTTCAAAACATATTCTTTCACAATATTACCCGGATGGGGTTTGTGAAGCATTAGCGGTTTGCGGCCATCGCATATAAAAATTACACGCGACCCGGAGGTCTTTCCTTTATTTCTAAGGGTATAGCCGAGAAAAACTAACAAACGACATACTTCATCCCAAGTAAAGTCCTTCGGAATGGTCTTAAACCTTTTGATAAGCTTTTCCTTTGTTCCCATACACAAAATTTTCGCAAATATAGTAATTATTTAGTTTCTGAACAAATTTCTTTCTAAATTCAGTAAAAATAGCCGCCGGCTAAAACCACCGGCGGCTAAATATTGTAATTACGCGCTTAGGCTTGGTGGGCGGGGCGGAGGAGGTCGTTGACGGTCTTAACCGGGTTGAAGGTTTCGATGGGCACTTGGACGAACACGGTGTTCCAGTTGCTCATGGCGCCGTTCCACAAGCCGGGCAGCTCGAGGGCTTTGAGTTCGCGGCCGGCGAAGGATTTCGATGAGATGAAGCCGGTTTGCGGGTCGACGAATTTGGGCAAATCGAAGTGGCGGCCGTCGATGTCTTTGATGTAGCACACGAGGTCCACGGGGTTGAAGTGGGTGGCTTGCTTCATCATGGCCATGTACTCGGCGTTGTCGGGGTCGATTTGGGTCGATTCAAGGATTTGCGGCGAGCAGGAGCCGTCGGGGTTGAAGGCGATGAATGGGCCGCCGCCGGGTTCGCCGTCGTTGCGAACCATGCCGCACACGCGCACGGGGCGCTCGAATTTACCGCGCAGATAGTCAGCGAGTTCGGCCTCGGGCAGACTGTCGAACAGGGGCGATTCGGTGCACAGAACGGTGCGCATAAACTCAACCATGGCGGCGAGGTCGGCACCGGAGTAGCTGCCTTCGCGCAGCAGGCGCAGGTAGGCTTCGATTTGGTCGTGCACTTGGATGAGGCGACCGGCCAACACTTGCTTGTAGCGGATGGTGGGTTGGCGCAGCGAGTCGGGCACTACGTTGTCGATGTTCTTGATGAACACCACGGCTGAATCGATGTCGCTGAGATTGGCGATGAGGGCGCCGTGGCCGCCGGGGCGGAACACGAGGTTGCCGTTGTCGTCGCGGAAGGCGGTGCCGTCGAGGGCGGCAGCCACGGTGTCGGTCGAGGTTTTTTGCTCGGATACGGACACTTCATATTCCACGCCAAAGCGCTCACTCATAGCGGGTTGAGCGGCTGCGATTTTGGCGTCGAACAGAGCGTGGTGGTCGGCCGACACGGTGAAGTGCAACTTCACGCGACCGTTGGATGCGGCGGTTTGCGCACCTTCGGCGAAGTGTTCTTCCAACGGGGTGCGGGTGGCGTCGGCGTAGCGGTGGAAAGTGAGCAGCGCCTTGGGCAGTGCGCCGTAGTTCATGCCGTCGCGGCCGATGATGGCGGCGATGATTTCCTTCTGGCGACCTTGCGCCAAGAGGGTGGCGGCGTCGGCGCCGTGGAGGCGGGTGGTGGTGGCGTC
>JBJEKG010000193.1:0-10653 GCA_051878535.1 Muribaculaceae bacterium | reverse complement strand
ATCTCTTACTAAGAGATTTGGATTTGGTTAAAACATAGCCGCCTTGTAATCATCTGATTACAAGGCGATTATAATTTTAGCACTATCTGAATGTTTTAAAACACTTCAAAAACGGGCGCTTCAGCTCAAATGAAAATTGAGCAGGTGGGAGATTAGCTGAGGGCAGAGAGGATAAGTTGGTTGGCGCGGTCCACCACGTTGGTGTCAAGCGAAGCAAGGTAGATGCGAGTAGTCGCTTCGCTGTTGTGCCCCATCCCTTCGCTGATGACACTGATAGGTATGCCCATCTCGCGCGCAGCCGATGCCCAACTATGTCGCGCTACGTACATTGTCAGCGGCACGCTGATGCCCACCATGGCTGCAATGCTTTTGAGGTTGTGATTGATGTTGTATCCCACGTTGCGGTATGCGTAGTGGTCGTTGATTGTGTCGCTGGTGATTATTGGCAGAAGATACTCCGTTGGGTTATATGGATAACGATTAATAATCTCTTGCATCTCATCGGTCCAAGCAATGATGAGCTGCTGACCCGTTTTGCGGCGGCGGTAGGTGATGCAACCGTTTTTGAGGTCGGATTTGCGCAAGTAAGCCATATCGATGAAACTCATGCCGCGAAGGTAGAAGCTCATCATGAACATGTCGCGAGCGAACTCCAGTGTCGGGTATTTATGTAAATCTAACCCTTTAATTTGCTTTATGAGCTGAAACGGTAGCGCACGCTTCACGGTTTTATCTACTCCGGTGTAGATGTGTTTGAATGGCATCCGGTCTTGAATGAGTCCTTGCTCAACCGCGCGATTATACACTGCACGCAAAATTCTGGTATAGAAAGAGCAGCTATTCGGCGATAATCCGGTCGACTTGAGGTATGCTTCGTAGGCCTCCATAATATCGGACGAAAGCCAATCGAGCATTATGTCTTCTTCGTGGCGAAAGCGCCGGAAGCTGCGCAAGGTGGCGGTGTATGTTTCGGCCGTGCGACTTTTGCCGGTGATGCGCAACCGTGTGATCTGCGATTGCATGAAGCCGAACAGCGAAGTTTGTGAAGTGTAGAAACTGAACTGCTCCACAATGTCATCCACAGAGTAGGGTAGTGCTTGGCTCTCCAGCTTGTTGACAATCTTGCCGAGACGCTCGAGGTCAAGTTGTACATGGTCGCGTACCGCTTGCACAAATGGCCGGCGCGCATCGTTTGGCCCCGGGATTGTAATCCCGCGCAAATCGTCCCACTCACGCTCATACACATGGTGAGATGACACTATTTGTCGCACCTTGCGGCGGTGAATCACTTGATAGTAGATTGTGCCCTCACGGTCGGCCTTCGACGAGGCGCGAAATTTCACTTTGATTGATGCCATACCCGTTATTTGAAAGTTAAATGCGCAAACTTACAAAGATTCGATATTTTTTCGTACCTTTGTCGAAAAATTTTCAGTATGGAAATAGTTGTACTAAACGGAAGCCCGCGGCGCGGGGGCAATACCGACGCGTTGACCATGGCGTTTATGCACGGCGCCTTCGAAAGTGAAAATGCTGTTATCGTACTCAATGTCACCGACTTCGAAGTGCGCCCGTGCATCGGCTGTAACAGATGCTTTCAATCCGAGGAACATCTTTGCTGGCAGGACGACCACATGGAATTCATTATCAACCAGTTGCGAGGTGCCGACATGCTGGTGATTGCCTCACCGGTCTACTTTTACTCCATCAGCGCCCAACTCAAAGCGCTCATCGACCGCTTGCACAACCCCGTGCGCGACACTTTCAAAATCAAGCAAATCGCATTGCTGTGCACCGCTGCCTCATCCAAGCCGCAGGTGTTCGACGCTATCAAAAAGCAATATGAGCTGATATGCGACTACTTCCAGCTCGAAGACGTGGGCATGGTGCTGGCCGGCGGACAGAAAGAGAAACGCGGCGAAGCCATCCGCCCATACGCCGAATTAGCTTACCGACTGGGCAAGAGCATCCGATGAGATACCTTAGTTACACATTATTAATATTACTGCTCAGCGCCTGCTCGGCCTCGGTATTGCATCGCCAAGCAGACACATTCCTGCGCGGTATGCCCTCCGACTTGCAGGACCGCCAAGCCGATGCCATCGAGCAGGCCATCGCCGGCGACAACTCGGCACTGCAAGCCGTTCGCCACTCGCGCAACGCCTCGCCGGCGATTTCGGCCAATGTCGACACGTGTATGCTCACGCCATCATTGCGCCTCTACTCGCCCAAGGGTACTGCCGGCCAGCGGTTGCCCCTGCTAATCTACCTTCACGGCGGCGGTTGGACCTTCGGCAGCCTGAACAGTTGCGCACGCTTCTGCGACGCCATCGCAGCGAGCGGCTCGCTGCGAGTGCTGGCCGTCGACTACCGCTTGGCACCCGAGCATCCATATCCCTCCGGCCTCGACGACTGCTGCACCGCGTTGCAGTATGCCTGCGACCACGCCGACGAATTGAGCATCGACCCGCAGTGCATTAGCATCGGCGGCGACAGCTCCGGCGGCAACCTCGCCATCGCAACCGCACTCCGCTCGCCCTGCTCGGTCCACTCCTTACTGCTCTTCTATCCGGTGACCAAGGCGTTCGCCGACGGCTCGGATTCGTGGGCGCGCTATGGCCGCGGCTACGGCCTCGACAGCCGAATCATGCAACAATTCAACCGCGCGTACACCCTCCACGCCGAACCAACCGACTCGCTCATCAGCCCCGGTCTGTGCTCCGACGCAACCCTCGCCGCCCTGCCACCGACCTTGCTCGTAGCCGCAGAACGCGACATTCTCCGCGACCAAGGCCGCGAGTTCGCCGCCAAGGCTCCGCACCGTATAACCCGCGTCGAACTACCTTACACCGTACACCTTTTCATCACCGTGCCCGGTCAGGATGCCGCTTTCAATCAGGCTGTTAGCCTCGCTCTCGATTTTTTATGCCCCAAAAATTTGCAGGAATGAATTATTTGTGTTAACTTTGCGCAAGAAAACTAAATCGCTATGGACAACAAAGAAATACTTCGCGACCGCATCCGCGGCTCGCTCATGGCCGGAGCCGCCGGCGACGCGCTCGGCTACACCGTGGAATTCATGTCGCTCAACGAAATTCGTCGCCGCTACGGCCAAGCCGGCATCACCCGCTTCGAACTCACCGACGGCAAAGCGCTCATTAGCGACGACACGCAGATGACCCTCTTCACCGCCAACGGCATCCTCATGGGGGTGACCCGCGGCGCCATGCGCGGAATCTTCGGCTCGTTTGAAGAGTATGTGAGCCGGGCATACATTGATTGGTACTATACCCAAACAGGTCGCGAGCGCCGTAAATATCCCGACTGGCATGTCACATGGCTGCGCAATATGCCCGAGATGGCACACCGCCGCGCCCCCGGCAATACCTGCCTCTCGGCCTGCGATTCTATGCTCAACAATCTCGAAGTGCAAAACGACAGCTGCGGCTGCGGCGGCATCATGCGCGTGGCACCCATGCCACTCTTCATCGCCGCTCATGGGCACATGACAATGGAGGAAACAGACAAAACCACGGCGGAAATCGCCCGCCTCACCCACAAGCACCCTTTCGGCTTCCTGCCCGCGGCCTTGCTTAGCCACCTCATCCTCAGCGTCATGGACAAGCCGGTGGAAGAAGTGCGCCGCAATATCGCCGCCTTAGTGCTCCAAAGCGCCGAGGCCGTTTCAAACCTGTATCCCAATGAATTTGTTGCCGAAAAGCTCTTCCTAATCAAACAAACACAAGTAGCTGTTATGCTTGCCGGCAACAGCCATTGCGACACCGACAACATCCGCCTGCTCGGCCAAGGTTGGACCGGCCACCAGGCATGGGCCATCGCCGCATACTGCGCCATCCGCCACATCGACAACCCGGCGCAGGCCATCATCGCCGCCGTAAACCACGATGGCGACAGCGATTCCACCGGCTCAATCTGCGGCAACATCGTGGGCGCCATCTATGGCTACGACGTGCTGAAACGTCATCGCATCTTCTGCCCAAATGGTGCCGAGCTGGAGCAAACACTCGAACTTTCAGACATCATTCTCGCCCTTGCCGACGACCTCGCATCAGGTTGCATCATCAGCGAATACGATGAACACAATACCCCGGCTAAGCAACAATGGTTCATGCGCTATTGCGAAATGCGACCCGTGGAAATTGGCAAACCAACCTACACTCGCCCCTTCGCTCCCAACAAAATCAGCCATCTCCACGATAACGAAATCTTCGTATTCGGCAGCAACCTCGAAGGCGCACACTGCGGCGGTGCGGCACGTGCCGCGCTCGAGCGCTTCGGCGCAATCATGGGCGTGGGAGTAGGCCTGCAAGGCCAATCCTACGCCATACCCACAATGCAAGGCGGCATCGACACCATCCGCCCATACGTCGACCAGTTTATCGACTTCGCCCGCCAACGCCCCGACCTCACCTTCTTAGTCACCCGCATCGGCTGCGGCATCGCCGGCTTCACCGACGACCAAATCGCCCCGCTCTTCCGCGCCGCCCTCCCCGTGACCAACATCCTCCTCCCCCGCTCCTTCGTAGAAATCCTCCGGCACTAAAAAACGCCCGCGGCGGCTCGGCACGCAAATGTGCCAAGTCGCCGCGAGGTTGTTATGCAGCTGCGGGGGCAACTGTCTGCTCACCCGTGCTTCGCCGCTAACTGCCGGTAGTATTCTTCGTAAGACACGTAGTAATCGTAATCCTCTTCCATTGCGGCCTGCACTTCCTCGGCCGTCCACGGCTTTTCCAATGCCTCATCGGTGTGGAAGAAGAAGCGCGAAACCAAGTGCTCAAAGCAGTACACCTCCACCATGATGGCACCGCGTTCGTCGAGCTCATCATCGAGCTCAAACTCGGCCTCAACATATACCGAATTGCGGCGGTTGGCAATGTTCCACACATCCACGAAGCTCGAACTCGACCCGTGCTCGGTGTAAAAGACCACCTGCACCTCCGGCAAAAACTGAATGGGAATATTTGCCGGCAGATACGCGCGCACCTTGAACGTCTTCTCCTTCTTATTGCCGCAAGATGCCATCAATTCACCTTCACCATTCAACACACCGGCCGCACCGCCTTTGAACCAATCCTCCGGTGCAATCTTCTTCACCGTTGGACGCATAAACCGCAGAAAATGCGATGCCAGTTCCGACACGCCATCGGTGATTTGCATGCGGAAGAAGTTGTACATGTCGATGCCTTTGAAACTCATCGGTACAAGCTGTATGAATCCCATCTTAGCGCAGTCCTTCGGCATTTCAATCAAGAACGAATCATGCGGTCTGTTATACACATCACCGCTAAGACATTCAGTGTCGAGCCATAGATTGCCGCAGATGTCCTCCGCGTCATCTTGCCCAAAACGCAGGTTCTCCACTACAAAATACACCAACAGCCCATCATACTCGGGCTTCCACAAATAGTCGCGACACAGCCCAAGCTGATATTCCTCAAATAGGTCCATGTCGGGCAAGTCATCCGACTGGCACGGACACAACAAGAAGTCCGATACAGCCACCAAGCCATCCAGACTCATCAAATCATGCTTTCTTCTTCTTTCCATAAACAGTTTTTTTAATAAACGCACCCCAAGCCAAATTATTGCCCCACCAATCCCCAAACCCGTATCTTAACTTTGATTGAGGCGCAACTGAAGCGCTATACGGAGCAGGTAGCGGTTGCCATCTTTGTAAATCATAGTATGGTTAGGGTGGGGGAATGTGGGGCACTCCATCTGCATATTTGCCCCAAGATAATCTCTGAACTCGTAGGCGAATGGCGAGTGAAATTCTTCGATCGAGAAATCGTTGTTCACCACGATATAGTGGCCATGGACTTCCTCGCGGCCATTCCAAGGCTTATCAAGTCGCATTCCGCTGAACGCACTCAAAAGGAATTGCCCAATTTTCATTCGGTAGGTTTGCCTAAGGTTCTCAAAGCCATACCCCGCCACATCGTGAGCGGCTAAATATTCTACACAATCTTCCATCGAAGTGGGTCGACAGAGGTTCTCAAAGTAGTATTTTTTCAACATTCCGCCTATAATGTGCACAATCTCGAAACCGCCGCACATTATCAAGTTCATGCGAGCTTCTTCGGTTGCAGTATCAACGATTTGAAATTCCAATCCCGTACTTTTTAGATACTTTATTCGTTCGGTATCAGTTATGGCATTGGCTCGCTCCATCATTTCATCATCGATACCCCCAGTGATCTCAAAAATGAAGTGCCCACTATCTCCATTGGCCTTCAAAGTGGTTGATTCACATTCGATTGCCCTATTGCAGAAGTCAATCCACAAGATTTTTGCAGCGACAACTTCCTGATCGTATTCAGTTTTATTCGCAAACAAAGTGGATACATATTTTTCAATAGCTGCAACCGTATTCCCTGATTGCATTTGGCGCAAAAAGTCGAGGTCGCATCAAAAAAAGCGGACGCATTGATACACACCAGCGCATGCTCGGAAATGGTGCAAATCGCCACCGTCTTTTTTTCTAAATCGGCGTGATGTACATACTTCTCATTAGACAGCAGCGCATAAACACTGTAGAGAAACTCCGCCAACTTATCAGCATTCCGACCATCTGTCAGCACTTTTTTAAAATAATCTTTCATTGTCGAGATAGGTATTGATTGTGGTGTATTTCAAGAAGTTCTCTCTGCGGAAGAAAAAAGTTGGGAAGATGTATCTTCGTGCCGTTCACTTGTGATAAGTAATCTTGAGTTGCTTCACTTTCTGTACTTTGCAACAGTTTTTCTGACACGACGATTTCAAAATCCGGTGTAATGGAAATCAACCACTTATCGTAGGCTTTGTGGAAGAACGGATTTAGACACAGACCATTTTTGGGGTTTGTGCGATTAGCGGTATCTACCGCCCAATCTACGATATGGCATGCATCTACAAGTTCTGGTTTCTTTACTCCCGAAATGCAGCACCGAAAATTGTAAGCATTCATCACTGTCGCGCGAAATAATGACTGGTTAACACGTTGACGTACAACTACTTCGCGTTCTTTCCCTTCAGGCAGATCTTCTATCTGAATGTGAGTTGTTTCTTCGATACTCTTGCCGGATAACTCAGCAATTAGCCGTTCGCTTTCGTAAGCCAGCATCTCAGGATTTCCATAAAATTCATTCCACACCTCTTGTTCCACTTTTCCTCCATGAGTTAAGCCGGTGATACCTTTGCTTTTCAAGTCGGGATCAAGCCTACCGATATTTCCAATCTTCATATTTAGCGCACTGGCCGATCGCCCGATAATTTGAGCATACTTCACCACTAATGGATGCGTTTTACTACTGCTTTTAAATGGTATCTTGCAATACAGATTAAACGCTATAATTGTTTCTTCACGAGTCCACTTATCCATATAATTGTAAATTAAGAAATTTTTAAGTCATACTTCAATTGCTTTGGCAAAGTTACTCATTATTTTTCAGAAAGAAGTCATAAAAAGTGTAATAATTTTCTATCAGGCACGAAGTTAAGCCTCGGCATGTGTAAAATACTTGCATCGCTATGTTAATATTGTGAAATTCATACAGAATATGTGCTTTTTAGATAACATCCTCCTTATGTGCTATAAAAGCACAAATTCTAATTCAAATTCAGACTATATTACTTGACGAAGTAACGGGTCAACGAAAAATCACAAAATTATGTTTTTTACGTTTGACTCTCCACATCCCCTTGCGAGATAACGGTCGCCGCGGTAATGGCCGGCGATGCCGTCTGTAAGGTTATGTGGTTTACCATTGACTATGCAGGTCTGGTCGCCGAGATTTTCCGGCACATCTGCCTCGGCTGCATCCCAATTGCTTTGTGGCTGCTATTGCGCTTTTCTTATTTATGCTCAATAACACATATTTGCATATTGGTAGTTACAAATTTATTTTGTAACTTTGCGTTAATTTCATACGTACTCATTCAGCAAAGTTCGGTTTGAGTCATGAATCATTCTTCAAAACAACGCAATATCCCCATACCCAATGGCTGATATTTTAAACCTTACAGACTCGCAACTGTGTGCCTTGCAGGCGTTCAACTCATTCCTTTCGGGCAATGACCAAGTCTTTATGCTTAAGGGGGCTGCCGGCACCGGTAAAACTACCCTTGTCAGTGAGTTTGTGCGCCGATTGAAGCAAGAATCAAGAAATTTCACTCTGATGGCTCCTACCGGACGCGCAGCTTTCATCTTAGGTACCAAGGTCAACCATCCGGCAAGCACCATTCACAGAGGCATTTACGCAATATCCAAGTTGCAGTCAACTTCTCAGAACAAAGAGGATGAGGATGATGCCGGTCTACATTTACGTTTTGGTTTGCGCCATAATGATGATTCGCTGAAAACCGTCTTCATCGTCGACGAAGCCTCAATGATCTCGGATTCTTTCTCTGAAAACGAGGCGTTCTCTTTTGGCTCCGGTTGCCTTTTGACGGATTTATTTGAGTATGCCCACGGCCGAAAAATTGTTTTTGTCGGCGATTATGCCCAGTTGCCTCCGGTTGGAATGAATTTCTCCCCGGCTCTCGACAAAGATTATATCGAAAATAAGTTCAGCTGCCGAGTTTGTGAGGTTATGCTTCGCCAAGTGATGCGCCAGGCCGACGGTAGCGTTATGCTATCAAATGCAACGAATATCCGCCAACACATCGAGAATAAATCTTTCATCGAGTTTAAGCTTGACAATGGAATAGACACAACGGCCCAAGACGATGATTTGCTTCGACCTTACTTCGAATTGTCGCCCGAAAAGCCCGGAGTGAAATCCGCCGTCATTACCTACAGCAACAAGCAAGCGCTGGATTACAATCTCGTAATCCGTCGTCATTATTATGGAGCAAGTGCTCCACGCTTGCGTAGCGGCGACCTATTGATGATTTATCGCAACAACTACTCCTATGAGTATGAGTTGTTCAACGGCAATATTGTCCAAGTTGAGGCATGCCAATCGGATAATGAGGTTGAACATCGCAATGTCCGCGTGAAATTAGGCAAGGACCGGATTGAATCGGTTACCCTCTCATTCCGCAGCGCCACAATACGCTTTGCGGCCAACGGCGAAGCTGTCTCGCTCAATGTTACGCTATTGGATAATTTCCTCGACGACCGTTCCGGCTCTGTCGGAGGCTTGTTAGCACGTGCTTTGATTGTAGATTTCAACAATAGACTCCCGCACGATCTAAGCAACAGACTGTCGGAAATTCGTCGCTTATTGAAGTCGAAAAAAACTCCAACACCGGAACAACAGATGCTTTGCGACCGCTACGTCAATCTTCTTTTAAAAGACAAATATTACAATGCCTTGATATGCAAATACGGATATGCTATTACTTGCCACAAGGCACAAGGTGGTGAATGGGACAATGTCTTTGTGGATATGTGTCGATTCGGTGGAACCGCCAACGAGAATTACTTCCGTTGGGCATACACTGCCTTAACCCGGGCAAGCAAAAAAATTTGGCATTACCGCAGTCCCGAGTTCAGTTTCATCAGTAATCTTGTGGTTGAAGAAATCAGTCCGGCGCCAAAAATCAAGGTAAGCTGCCACACAGATGATTCCGATTTCTGCCAAGCTCGCTTTAATCGAATCGTCTCTTTGGCTCAAGAATTAGACCTATCTGTATCCGACAACAAATCAAAGCCTTATCAGCATATAATCACCTTTACCGACAACAATTCCAACTCCGCTTCATTCCAAATGTGGTATAATGCAAAAGGCTATAGCGCAAAAGACACCCTCTTGGCATCTACATCCGATGAACTGGCAGCCATTTGTCGCCGGTTGATTGATGCATCATACGCTCCCGACAATGTGCCATTCTCAGCGCCCGACCGTCCATTCGCTGAGAAGCTTGTGGCCTTCGTCCGTAGTCAACTCGAAGAATGTGGAATTCAACTCCTCGATATTACCCGCGACAATTATCAAGACGTGTTCCACCTCAAAACTGAAGGAATCGCTCAGGCGCGATTCTTTTACACTGCAAAGGGCAACTATACTTATATCCGTCTGTTAAGCTCCCTCGGACCACAAGACCATTTGCTGCAAGAGTTCCGTAACCGATTTATCTAAACATCCATATTATGACTATTAAAGAAATAACTGCTCTGCGAAAATCAGGCCAACTTGCCGAAGCCATGGCGGCTGCTGAGGCCGAATTTGCTCAAGCCGCCAATCGATATACGGCCGGCGCGCTGTTTTGGTGCCTCAACGACTTGCTGAAACAACAATCCGGCAATGAGGCCATCTCCACCATTGAGCAAATGAGAAATCTTTGTGAACTATTCGGTAGCGATGATAATTATATGCAGACCGCAATGGGGGCGGCCGAAAAACGCATCATCCCTCACTATTATGAGGTTAAGAATGCCATCGAAAATGCTAAGAACGGTGGTAATGCCATATCGTTGCATAACCAAATTTATGTTTTCTATAAAACCAACGATCTCAGCAAACAACTTTACGATGACTTTGGCTGGCTAACTTACTACGCTCTCAAACAGACTAATGTCACCGATGTGCTGAATATGAAGAAGCTGCTCCATCTTTACCTTCAACTCGACTTGCCTAAGCCATCAATCCTTCACTCGCTTATTCTGGGCGAAGCCGTTAAGGTTGAGAAAAACACGCCCCTCCAATT